>JAXMLI010000202.1:0-17843 GCA_034368785.1 Smithellaceae bacterium
CTCGTTGATCTCGCTGTTCCTCACGGAGACCAGGATTTTCTTGTATTTTATCATGAAGGCAACTGGACAGATATGCCGGGCCTGCTTGACGATATCCGCACAAATCCGCTGATTCCCGGAAGAAAAGTAATCGTTGTTCCAGACACGAACCTGTTTCAATCCAAAGAGACCATGCCGGAAATTATTGACCGGATCCGTGAGCGGCTCGCGGGGAATCCCCTCCGGGCGGGCGAAGATTTTATGGGCATTCTCTCCCAGGCAGGACTGACCCTGCAAGACCTTGTCGCGGGGGGCTGGAAAAGCATTTCCCAGACCGAGGGGCTCAAGATCATGTCTCCGGAGGCCTGGGAGGAACGGGAGGCATGGCTGCCGAAGGTTATAGAGATATGCGCCAGCCGGCAACTTCCCCCTCATGCCGGTGCGGATGAATCACAGGGGTTAATCAACGCCCTGCTCCAGGGTATGCCGCGGGACACTCACCTTATCCTTTCCGCCGGGTCGGTTGATCGCCGGAAGCGTCTCTATAAGGCGATAAGTGAGGTTGGGAGGATTGTCTATTACCCCAAGCCAAAGGGCCAAACCAGGCAGCTCCAGTCCCTGATTGAGGCCGGTCGGGGGCTCCTGACCGCGGCAGGCAGAGAAATGGCTCCCCGCGCCTGGGAGGTTCTTGGCAACCGCGTGGGTTTTGATCTGCAGGCGGCCAAATTCGCCCTGGAAAAAGTGATCAACTATGCCACCGGGAAAAAGATTACCGAGCAGGATGTGGAAGAGGTAGTGGGTGATGATGCGGAGGCTACCCTGTTCGACCTGGTCGGGGCAACCTGGGAGAGGAACCTGGGCCGGGCATTGGTGATTCTCGACGATCTCCTCTATCGGATTAATCACATGCAGGTTCTGTCCTTTTTCGCCCGGGAAATCCGGCTGATGCTCCAGGCAAAGGACATCGAGAAACTGATTGGGGGAAAATATTCCCCGGCGATGGATTACCCGCGCTTTCAGTCTGCAATATACCCTATGATCAAGGCCGGTGAATCACCCAAGGGGAAAGGATCGATCATGCTTGCCGGTCAGCATCCTTATGTCGTCTATAACTGCCTCAGGAACGCCGGTCGCTTCCGGCGGGAGGAACTGATCGGTCTCCTTGATTATCTTTTGGAAATCGATGTTTCTCTTAAGACCACCGGCAAGGACCCGCGACTGATGCTCGAGAGCTTCATCATCAGGGTGGCCACCGGACGAGCCGGCAGCAGGGGCGAATAATTATTCGCCCCTGCAATGAAGCAGCAATGTTGGTTCAGTGCAGAGCTTCCGAAAGAGGCGTTGTTTGAACATAGCCTTCAGCCTATCTAAGCAGTTCCCCCGTTAAGGCTTGTTGAGACTTTGTCGGAGTCTTTTCTCTTTCCGGGAGGGACGCCGGGATGGCCCCTTTTTTTTCGTGCCCGTCTCCGCCGGGCACGGCTCATCTTCCCCGGATTCCCCCTGCGCGGGAGCCGTACCGCTGATAATCCCCGACAGCTGCTGTTCAAACTCGGGGGAGAGGATTGTCGCGCCGCCCCGGCGATGGATAAAATGTCCGATTTCCCGATCGGAGGTTACCACCAATAGATTTCCCGCCTCTTCTGTTGCCATTCTTTTTATTACGTCATCGGCCGTTTCCCCCACCGCGGAATAGATTACCTGGATTCCCACGATTGCTTCCCGTGTTTCCCGACGGGAGAGACCTTCCCGCCCATCGAAAACGACGGTGATCCGATGGGGCCTTATCTTCTTTAATTCTGAAAGCAAACTGATCAGGGAGTTCCTGCCCGTCTCGAGACTGATCCGTTCTCTCGACCGCAGGCTGGGGGACTGTCGTATGAGGTTGTAACCGTCGACGATTATATGCATAAGAATTTGAATGCTCCGGCTTTCTTTACGGATTGCAATGGGATATATCTATAAAGCGGTGCATTGGCAAGGGCAACTTTATGGCCTCCCCCTCGCGCCTGACATCTCCGCCTTTCTTTTGTCTTGACTTGTTTTTCCCTGTTTTGTTAGTTACCGGAAGCGACGTTTGAAAGATCACTGCGCCCCGATTAACACCTGTAGACGAGAGGAGTCAACATCATGGAAATAAAAAATGTTTGTGTATTAGGCGCCGGCTTGATGGGAAACGGGATTGCCCAGGTATGTGCCCAGGCGGGGTTCCAAGTTGCCATGCGGGACATTGAGCAGAGGTTCATCGACGGGGGAATGAATGCCATCCGAAAGAACCTGGGCCGTGATGTTGAGAAGGGGAAGAAATCGAAGGAGGAAATGGACGCTGTCCTGGCCAGAATAAGGCCAACCCTGGATTTGAAAGAGGCGGCGTCTGGGGCGGACGTGGTGGTGGAGGTGGTGGTGGAGGTGATGGAGGTAAAAAAACAACTTTACACTGAACTGGAGCAGATAGTGCCGGCTCATTGCCTCTTCTTTACTAATACCTCCGGGTTGAGCATTACCGAGATGGCGGCCACCACCCGCAGGCCGGAGAGGTTTATCGGGACCCATTTTTTCAACCCCGTGCCGGTGATGAGGCTCCTGGAGATCATTAAGGGCTACGAAACCTCCGATGAAACCCTGGAGATAGCAAAAGAGTGGGGAAGGAAACTGGGCAAAGAGATTATCGTGGTGAAGGAGGCGCCGGCCTTCGCGGTGAACCGGGTCCTCTGCACCATGATGAATGAGGCCTTCTTCGCCTGGGGCGAAGGGATCGCCAGCGCGGAGGACATCGATAAGGGGATGGTCCTGGGCTGCAACCATCCCATCGGTCCTTTGGCCCTGTCCGACCTGGTAGGCAACGACACGATGCTGCGGGTGATGGAGGGTCTCCACCGGGAACTGGGTGACAAGTACCGCCCGGCGCCGCTCCTGAAACAGCTGGTCCGGGCCGGTCGCCTCGGAAGAAAAACCGGGCGGGGGGTTTACGAATACGCGAGGTAACTGCTCAGGTAGATAGACTGTAGGCTTTTAGACCGTAGGAACGCGCCAGGAGAGACCGTTTATAATAGGTCAGGCGTCCCGCTTTAGGTCAGGCGGGACGCCTGACCTATTTTGTTACTTCAGCCTACAGCCTAATCAACCTCAGCCGCCGCCCAGATTCACGGCCGCCCAAGCCTTACCGCCAGTTCCTCCTGGATCTGTCTCGCCTCGGCGATGATCCGTTCCATTACTTCGGCCACGGTCGGTTCATCCCGGATCAGGCCGGTAACCTGACCAACAGGCAGGACGCCCCTCTTTTCGTCTCCCTCCTCGGTCGCGACCCGGATTGCCTTGAAGGCATTGGCCATGAAGGCGAGCTGTCGGGCATTTTTCCATCCCGAGGCCAAGGCCCCCAGGAACAGCTTGAAGTAGGGAAGGTGGAGCTGTCGGGCAATTTCCGTCGAGTTGACAAGCGCGGCCGGTAGATCCAGTCCCTTCCTCACCGCCCTTTCGGCGGCCTTTGTCTTCATTACCCGGCAGGGGATGCCGTCAAAACGCGTGGAAAAGATTGTATCCTGGGCGCTCTTCTGGATAGATAACGCCTTGTATTTTTCATGGAGGGGACTTTCCCTGGTGGTCATGAACCTGGTTCCCATGGCAACCCCGTCCGCGCCCAGGGACAGGGCGGCGACGAGCCCCCGGCCATCGGCAATGCCGCCGGCGGCAATCACCGGGATCTCGAGGGCGTCAACCAAAGTCGGGATCAGGACCATGCTGGTGAGGGCGTCGCCATGGGCGGCGGCCTCGTGACCGGTGGCGATGATTCCATCCACGCCGTATTCCTGGGCCCGTTTGGCATGACGGGCGTTGACCACGGTGGCCAGCACCTTGCCGCCGTACCGGCGGGTTTCCTTTACGATCCAGTCCCCCTTCCCCAGGGCGAAATTGATTACCGGCACCTCCTCTTCAATCAGCGCCCGGCCATTTTCCTTCGCACCGGGGAACATCAAGGCCACATTGGCGCCGAAGGGTTTATCCGTCAACTTCCTGATTTCCCTTACTGCCGCCCTCGTCTCCCGGGCGTCAAGGGGGCCCGTGGCCAGTATCCCCAGCCCGCCGGCGTTGGAGACCGCCGCCACCATCTTCGGCACACTGATCCAGCTCATGCCCGACAGCACGACCGGGTAGCGGATGCCCAAAAGCTCAGTAATCCTTGTTTTCACTATATCTGCTCCTTTCAACCGGCCTGCAGCACCCGGCCGATGGTCATGATCTCCGCTTCCTTGGTCCCCTCGTACAGTTCGAGGATCTTGGCGTCCCGGTACCATTTCTGGACGACATATTCGTCAATGTATCCATAACCGCCGTGGAGTTCCACCGCGTAATTGGCGCAAAAAACCGCCGTCTGGCCGCCGAAATACTTGGCCATGGCCGCCAGGGTATAATCCGGCCGGCCCTGGTCGAGCAGCCATGCCGCCTTGTAAACCATGCCCCGCAGGGCCTCAATCCTGATCGCCATCTCGGTGAGTTTCAGCTGGGTGAGCTGAAATGATCCCAGGGGCGCGCCGAAGACGGTTCTCTCCTTCACATATTTGATGGAGGTTTCCAGGCAGGCCTCGGAGAGCCCCAGGGCCTGGCCGCCGATGCCGATTCTGGTCACATCGAAAAAATGCATCAGATGGCGGAAACCGGTGCCCTCCTTGCCCACCAGGTTGCACTGTGGCACCCGGACGTCTTCGAGGGCAATTTCGGCGGTGTCGCTGGCCCGGACGCCAAGTTTGCCGTGGATCTTGTTTCTGGTGACCCCCGGGGCATCGGCCGGCACGATGATCAGGCTGAAACTGTTGTGGCGTTTTTCCTCGGGATTGGTGATACACTGGGCGACCATGAAATCGCAGACGGTTCCATTGGTGATGAACATCTTGTTGCCGTTGATGATATAATCGCCGCCGTTCTTTACCGCTCTGGTTTTGTAACCAGAGACATCTGTTCCCGCGTTGGCCTCGGTAAAGGCCCCGGCGCTGACCCATTCCCCCCGGCAGACCGGGGGAAGATAGGTCCGCTTCTGCTCCTCCGTGCCGAACATGTCAATCGCCTCGCATCCGAAGGCGGCGGCGGTTATGTTCAGGCACAGGCCAATATCCACCCGGGAAAGTTCCTCGGTAATGATGGTGTTTCCCAGATGGCCCACGCCGGCGCCACCGTATTCTTCTGCGACCCAGGCGGCGACAAGTCCGTTTTCCGCCGCCTTTTTCCTGAGTTCCGGGGTATAGGTTTCGTGTTCATCCGCCTCTTTGGAAACCTTTGGGAACTCTGTCTGCGCAAACTTACAGGCCATCTCTTTCAACATCTTCAGTTCATCGGTAAGATCAAAATCCATTGTCCACCTCCCTGACTTAAGTTTTGTTGTTTTTATGAGCGCAGCAACCTTTTGACATAAGAATCATTACCGGTCAAGTTTCAAATCCGGGAATAACGCTTAAAAACTTCTTGACAAGGGCGGACTCATTTCGTAGGAGGAGCCATGGACTCGATAAATTGCTGGTGGTGTAGATAAATACTCAGGACTGTCTTCCGGGACCGCAAACGGGCTTGTGAAAACAGCCCGTTTTTTTTATTTTGGCGACCGGGCTGGCACAGGGCAGTTTTCCATGAATATCTTCAGGATTAGTTTAAGGAGGAGATTATGAAACAGTTCAAGGCATTTCTGAATGAAACAGAGATCCCCCGTCAATGGTACAACATCCAGGCCGATCTGCCCACCCCTCTTCAACCGCCCCTGCACCCGGGAACGGGAAAGCCGATCGGTCCCCAGGATTTGGCGGCGATCTTTCCCATGAATCTCATCGAACAGGAAGTGAGCCTGGAGCGCTGGATCAATATCCCCGATGCCGTGATGGAAAAACTGCTAATCTGGCGTCCCACCCCCCTCCGAAGGGCCCATGGACTGGAGGCGGCCCTCGGCACCCCGGCCAGAATTTATTATAAAGATGAAAGCGTCAGCCCTCCCGGCAGTCACAAGCCCAATACGGCGATACCCCAAGCCTATTACAATAAAATCGCCGGCACCAAGCGGATTACGACCGAAACCGGCGCCGGACAGTGGGGAAGCGCCCTCAGCTTCGCCTGTGGCCTCTACGGTCTGGAATGCAAGGTTTACATGGTGCGAATCAGCTACGACCAGAAGCCCTACCGGCGGCTCATGATGAATGCCTGGGGCGGGACCTGCATTCCCAGCCCCAGCAGGGAGACCTCCGCGGGCAGGAATATCCTGGCCGAGAATCCCGATTCGCCGGGAAGTTTGGGAATCGCCATCTCCGAGGCGATCGAAGATTGCGTCACCTCGAAAGACACCCGCTATTCCCTGGGCAGCGTACTCAATCACGTCATGCTCCATCAGACCATTATCGGGCTCGAGGCGAAAAAACAGCTCGCCATGTTCGGCGAGAAAAAGGTTGATGCGGTTATCGGTTGCGTCGGGGGCGGCAGCAACTTTGCCGGCATTGCCTTCCCCTTCGTTCAGGATAAGATAAATGGCGCCCAGATCAGCATTATCCCGGCGGAGCCTTCGTCATGTCCCACCATGACGAGGGCCCCCTTTATCTACGATTTTGGCGATACCGCCTGCACCACGCCCCTTTTGCCCATGCACAGTCTGGGGCATAATTTCATCCCCCCGGCGATCCATGCCGGCGGTCTCCGTTATCACGGGGTAGCCCCGCTGATCAGTCAACTGATTCTGGAGCAGCTTGTGGATCCCCGGTCCTACAACCAGCTCGAGGCCTATGCGGCGGCGATCCTCTGGGCCAGGACGGAAGGGGCGATTCCGGCGCCGGAAACCAGCCATGCGATCTGCGCCGTAATTGAAGAGGCGAAAAAGGCGAAGGAAGAAGGAAAAGAAAAGGTGATTCTCCTCAACTGGAGCGGCCATGGTCTCATGGACCTGGGCGGCTACGACGCCTACCTGAGCGGTCGCCTGACGGATTATCCCCTGCCGGAAGCCGTCATGCAAGAGTCCTTGAAATCGATAGAGGGTCTGCCGAAGCCCGCGAAGCTCCGTAAGGGTAAACCAATCTGATGTTTATAGCGAGGGGCGCCAGGCGCCCCTCGCTATCAGGGAAGTTCTGAACAATGGACGCCGCCAATTACGACAGCCTTGCCACCTATTGCCCCCAGCTGGGGGGAGAGGTTCCCTTCCATTACTGCCGGGCGGCCGCCAACGGCACTCTCTGCCGGAAGATTATCATCTGCTGGGAGTTCCGGTTCGAGATCGCCCGTTTTCTGGAAGATCATTACACCCCCGAAGAATTGAAACAGGCCTTCACCCCTCCCGCCCTGACCAGACTTCAGACAATCCTCGATTGTGCCGTCCGGGCGAAAACCGCAAGGGACAAGGATGACGAACCCGTAAAAAGTCGTAAAAGCCGGTGATCTAGGACGGCTTCGTAAAAAAGCCGGATGCAGCGCAACGCCGCATCCGGACTTTTTACGAAGTCGTCAAGGATCTTTAAGGGGCTGCCGGGAAGGGGTCAAGCTGGAGTTGCGCGATCGTCATGAAATCAACACTGCGATTCAAGAGAGGCGATTTTGAGCAGGCGATCCGGGAGGCCCTTGAGCTCTTTCCCCCGATCTTGAGGGATAAGATGGAAAATGTCGAGATAATCCTCGAAGACTGGCCCCCCGCGAGCATTAGAAAAGATATGGGCATCCCCTCCCGCTATGACCTCCTTGGCTTGTATCAGGGCATCCCCCGTCCGGCCAGGGATTCTCATTATGCGGCCGTTCTCCCCGATATGATCACCCTTTACCGGGGACCGATCGAAGATCTAAGCCGGGACAAAGATGAGTTGAGGCGTCAAATCCGGGAGGTCCTCTATCATGAAATCGGTCATTTCTACGGATTTTCCGAGGAGGAACTGGAGGATCTGGAACGGGAATGATCAAGGGCGCCCATGCCGTGGGGACTAAAAATGAAACACACATGAGCGGCTCACAAAGGGGCAGGAAAATTTGCCAGGCGAGACGCCTGACCTATGGAAAATGATTCATACCCCCCAACAATAGGACAGGCGTCTCGCCTGTCCGTGGGCAGGCAAGATGCCCACCCTATTTTCAGATGAAAAAGCGCCAGGAGGCAGGCAGCATGAAGATGGTTCCCAAACTTACCCTCGACGAGGCACGAGTCATGATGGGCGCGGCAGAGGCGAAGGCGCGTGAAATCGGCGTGGACATGGCTATTGCCATTACCGACGAAAGCGGGTCCCTGGTCATGTTTCACCGGATGGATAACGCAAAAATCGTGAGTATAGATATTGCGATCAGCAAGGCCTTTACCGCCGCCGCCGCACGAAAATCTACCCGGGCGTACGGGGAGACCAGCCTGCCGGGCGGGCCCTCATACGGCATCCAGGTGAGCAACCAGGGACGGTTCATGATCTTCGCCGGGGGACTTCCCCTTTTCTGGGAGGGCCAAATCGTCGGGGGGATCGGCTGCAGCTCGGGCCATGCCGACCAGGATGAGGTGTGCGCCCAGGCGGGGAGTGACGCCCTCCTGGCCAGCCTTAGGGGATGAATTTTGACGAGGCCGTCACGCTTTGTGCTTGCTAACTGGTGAATTTGCGGGATGATTGATGTTCTTGCCCAATACGGCTATCTCGGACTTTTTTTAACTTCCTTCCTGGCGGCCACCATATTGCCTCTTGGTTCCGAGGTTCTGCTCAGCCTTTTGTTGTTAAACGGCTATGATCCCTTTCTCACCATCGGTCTGGCAACCTTTGGAAATGTATTGGGCTCCTTGATCAATTATGCCCTCGGGTTATGGGGAGGCAGGTGGTTTGCGGAGAAGCTGTTGCGCTTATCCCCGGAGAAAATAGCCGGAGCGGAAAACAGGTTTAAAAGGTATGGCGTATTAAGCCTTTTGTTCGTCTGGGTGCCGATTATCGGCGATCCCCTGACCGTCGTCGCGGGGGCATTGCGGACCAACATTTGTGTTTTTCTGGGTCTGGTAACGACAGGAAAACTTCTCCGGTATATTCTGGTTGGCCTCTCCGCAGTATCACTGTTTGATTTATTTTACTAAGAGGGACGCGGATCGGATATCCACCCGGTTATCGTAAAAGGTGCTCCCTGCCCCCATATCCGTGAGGCGCTGGGAGGTGAGGGCGTTAACCGAGCGGTTTCCGGGGGCGTAATCCAGCCACCAGACTCCTTCGGCCACGACCAGCCCGGCGGGAACCGCTGGCGTCACCCGCAGCGTGAATGCGGCCTCTCCCAGATCATTCCAGGCAATCACCCCTTCTCCTTCGGCAACTCCCCGGGCGGCGGCATCGGCGGGATTCATGCGGAGCAGCATCCCCTCCTGTTTTTTGCGCAGCTCCTCCTGTTCATAGAAGGAGCTGTTCAGGGCAAAGGGGGTGGCGGCCGTCATCAGACGGAACGGGTGGCGATCCTGGTCGCTATGGGGCGGAAGGTAGCGGGGGAGAGGCTCGGCCGCGCGGGGGTTGAGGATCTCGACCCGGCCGGAGGGGGTAAGGCAGGTGGAAGCGGCCAGGGGCGGGAGGTTCAGTTCCACCGCCCGGCCCGCGGCCAGGGCGGCCTCGTCGATTCCCTCGCGCAGCGGGGCTGGGATGGTAAGGAGCAGGTCGATCAACTCATCGGCGCTCTGCCTGAAGAAGGGCTCGGGAAATCCCAGCGCCTGCGCCAGCAAGGTGAAGACCTCCAGGTTGGCCTTGCTCTCCCCCACAGGGGGAATAATGGCCCCGGCCCGCTGAATACAGTAGGTGCCATAGGAGCGGTAGATGTCGCTATGCTCCAGGGAGGAGGTAGCCGGGAGGACCAGATCGGCATAGCGGGCGGTATCGGTCAGGAACCGTTCGTGGACTACCGTAAAAAGATCGTCCCGGGCGAGGCCTTTCAGCACCGCGTTTTGGTCAGGGGCCACGGCGGCCGGATTGGAACTGTAAACGTAAAGCCCCATGATCCCCGGATCTGCCAGGTGATTGAGGGCCTGGCCAAGCTGATTCATATTGACGATCCGGGTGGGGCGGGGCAGGAAGTCTTCCCGGAGTATCTCCCCCATGGCAAAGGCGGATTGTGTGCGGGTTCCGGCGAGGCAGCCGCCCCCTTTCCGGGCGTAGGCGCCCGCCAGGGCCGGAAGGCAGGCGATCGTGCGGACCGTCATGGCCCCGTTGCCATAGCGGGAAAGGCCGCTGCCGAGGCGGATGAAAGGGGCCCTGGCCCGGCCATAGGCCCGGGCCATCTCCTCTATAACCCCGGGGGCGAGGCCGGTTAACGCGCTTGCCCATTCAGGGTGGCAGGCCGGGAGAATCTGTTTCTGGAGTTCGTCGAAACCCATGACATGGGCGGCGATAAAGTCCCTATCCAGGAGGCCGTCGCGGGCCAGGATATGCATCATGCCGAGCGCCAGGGCGCCGTCGCTGCCCGGGCGGACGAGAAAGGTGCGATCTGCGGCCCTTGCGGTCGGTGTTTCGTAAGTTTCGATGAGCCAGACCTTCGCCCCTCTCTTTCGGGCCTCCCGGACCCCATGCAAAAAATGGATGCTCGTGGCCGCCGCGTTGATCCCCCAGAGAATTACCAGATCGCTGTGGATCACCTCGTCCGGGTGGGGGGCGGGTGTATTTCCCATCAGGGCGAGCCAGCCGGCCTCCTTGGCGGGGGCGCAGATGGTCCGGGCCAGGCGGGAGGCCCCCAGGCGGTGGAAGAAAGGATGGCCGGCGTTGCGCTGGATCAATCCCATCGTGCCGGCGTAAGAGTAGGGGAGAATCGCCTCCGCGCCGTAGCGGGCCATGATTTCCTGCCAGCGGGCGGCGATTGTGGCGATGGCTTCCTCCCAGGCAACAGGACGGAACTTTCCGCTTCCCTTGGCGCCGGTGCGGATCAGCGGGGTCGTGAGGCGCAAGGGGGAGTGAACCGTTTTTTCATAATGGCCCATCTTCGGGCAGAGGGTCCCCCGGCTGAAGGGGTGGGCGGGATCGCCCGCCACCCCGATCGCCTGGCCCTTTTCCACCTCCACCAGGAGGCCGCAGGCATCGGGACAGTCAAAGGGGCAGACGGAGCGTTTTGTTTCACTGGGCATGGGAGAACCTCCTTTGGGGATCGCGTTACTTGTCAGGCATGTTGTCGTCACTAGAATGAGCGTCATTATCCTGATATCGCCGGAAGTAGTCAACCAGAGAAAACCCGCCCTCATTTTTTGTTCATTTTTTTGCTTGACAAACGATTGTCGACAATCTTATATGGCAATCGAAGCAGCTCTCGATTGTCGGTGAGGTGTCTCAAGCGCCTAGGCATCCTCTCATCTTAGAAAAGATTATTCAACGCTGAAAGGAGGTTCATCATCGTGCCTGATTTTGCCAAATCCCCTGTTGTGGACAATCATTGCCACGTCCTCGAATCGGAAAAGAAAACCATCAAGCCTGTTGGGCTCGCCAGGGAATTCCAGCACGGCATGTCCGATATTCCAACCCCCGGCGTGGCCAAGGCAAAACTCTGGGGCGCCACGGATGACCTTCTTTTTCACTTCCCCCACATGGGAGTAGTTCGCACGGCAGTCTGCCAGCTGGCGAAGCTGTTCGACTGCGAGCCCGAGCTGGAAACTGTAACCGCCGAGCGCAACCGCAGGACAGAGGCAGGCGGTCTTTCGGGCTACGCGAAGATGCTCTACGATGACGCCGGTATCGTCTGCTCGGTCATGGACTCCAATCTTCCCCTCAATGATCCGATCCTCGATCTCACTCCGGGTCTGAAGTTGAGGCTCCTTCAGATGGATCCGCTCCTGAAAGGTCTCCTTAAGACATGTGATTCCTATGCGGAACTACTCAGAAGTTTCCAGGAAAGGGTTGAGCGGGCCATGCGCCAGGACGGCTTTGTGGGAATCAAGTCCCATTTAGGCGAACTGGTTGGCTTTGGCGCGGAGCAGGTGGCGGCTGACGAGGCAGAGAGGGTCTACGGGGCGGCTGCGGCGGGTGACGGCGAGGCCTTCAAGAAGGTTTACATGGCCGTCTGGCTTGAGACAATGCTCCAGGCTCAGGACTTGAAATTCCCCCTGCACATCCATACCGGTTTCACGGGCGGGCTCTGGAACGGACCGATGTCGAACTGTGATCCCTTTCTCCTCGTTCCCATCCTGCGTCAACCGCGCTTTCTCCAGACGCGACTCGTCCTCCTCCACGGGGCCCATCCCTGGATTCAGCATGCCGCTGCCCTGGCCCATGCCTTCCCCCATGTCTGGGTGGACATAAGCTGGACCACCCCCTGGATATCCCTGCGAATCGTGGAGTGCTACCGCGAGTTTATCGGGATGGCCCCCCTCTCCAAGCTGATGATCGGCAGTGGCGGACACGGTTCGCCCGAGATCTCCTGGCTTGCCGCCAAGCTGGCGAAGATCGCCCTGGGAGAGGTCCTGACCGATGCGGTGCGCCTTGGTCTGATGGTTGAAAAGGATGCGGAACAGACGGGACGGATGATCCTCCACGACAATGCCGCCAGGATGTACGCGCTCCAGGTGTAGGTCAATCCCCCTCTCCTCTTTCTGTCGAGAGGACGAGCGCCGGGAAATGGGTTGTAACTGCCCAGAAGGCAGGAGCCAGAAATCAGTAGTCAGAATGAGAAAGACACCCGACCAGGCTTTTGCGACTGGAAAAGTCAGTAGGTTGAGGGATAAATACCGTGTTTCTATTCTGTCCTCTGTCCGCTGTCTTCTGAATTCTGACTCCTGAGCAGTTACAAAGGGTTAATGCAAGGCGAGGTTGCCCCTGTCCCCTCACGGAAAGAGGAGGTCCGGTCTTATCATGGATGAACTGATCAATCAGAAAAGCCTGGCGGAGCATATCGTCGATGATCTGGAAAAAAGGATAATTGAGGGAACCCTCGAACCGGGACAGAGGATCATCGAAGAATCCCTCTGCAAGGCCTTCGGCGTAAGCCGCTCGCCCGTCCGGGAGGCCTTCCAGATCCTGGAGAGTCGGGGATTTGTGGTGCGTGAGCCGCGACGGGGGGTCTCTGTCGCCAAGATCACCCGGCAGGAGGCGGAGGACATCTATCGGATCCGGGCCAGCCTGGATGGCCTTGCCACCGCTCTTGCCGTACAGAAACAGAGTCCGGAGCTGTTAAAAAGGCTAAAGAAAATGCACGAGCAGATGATCCGGGCGGCGGAGAAGGAGAACGGGACAAACTATCAGCAGTTGAATCAGCGGTTTCATGAACTCATCATCAACGCTTGCGGCAACAGGAGATTGATCCAGCTGATCCGGAACTTTGACAAACAGACTATGCGCTACCGCCTGACCGTCGTGAGCGAGCAGGGATGGATGGCTAATTCAATCAAACTTCACCGGGCAATCATCGCGTTCTTTGAGGCCGGTGATGCCGAAGCGGCGGAACTGATCCGGAGAAATTCCATTCTCGGCCAGATCGCGAGATTCCCGGTAATATTCAACAATGAGGAGGAAAAATGAAGATAGATCCGGAAAAATGTATCTCCTGCCTGGAATGCATCGATTTCTGTCCAATGAACTGTATCGCCGAGGCGGACGAT
This sequence comes from Smithellaceae bacterium, assembly GCA_034368785.1. Lineage (GTDB taxonomy): Bacteria > Desulfobacterota > Syntrophia > Syntrophales > CAMTWB01 > CAMTWB01. The sequence continues at coordinate 13,496 of JAXMLI010000202.1, forward strand.
GGCGTTTCCATCGACCAGGATGAATGCGTGGAATGCGGCGTTTGCCGGCGCGCCGATGTCTGCCCGACGGACGCCTTCTACCTGCCGGAGGAATCACAGCGCTATCCGCGCGCCCTCCGGGCCCAGTTCAGCGACCCGGGCGTTCAGCATCCCTCGACGAATCAGGGGGGGCGCGGGACCGAGGAGATGAAGACAAACGACGTGACGGGACGCTTTCGCCGCGGGGAATTCGGCATGGCCCTGGAGTTCGGCCGTCCCGGAACGGGCGCCCGGATGACCGATCTGGAGGCGGTCCTTCAGGTCCTCATGAAGATGGACGTGGAGCTGGAGACGGACAATGCCGTTTTTGCCTTTCTGGAGGAGCCGCTAACGGGTCGGCTAAAACCGGAATTCCGCCAGGAAAAGGTCCTCTCCGCCATTCTCGAATTCAAGATCCGGGAGGACCAGCTCGAAGGGGTTGTTCGGCGATTGCAGCCTGTTCTGGCGGAACTGGATACGGTCGTTTCCTGGGGACTGGCGACGCGCTTTGCCGAGGACGGAACTCTTCCCGTCCGGGCCCGTCTGGCGGCACTGGGTGTTCCGGCCCGTCCTAACGCTAAAATAAACATGGGGCTGGGACGGCCCATTTTAGAACCATAAGGGGGATGTCATGAGTCACGCGTTGCACCGCTACGGAACAACAGAACAACTTCAGCAAGACTATACCTTCTATGCCCGGGCCTCCCGCTGGGTCAACCGTGAGGGTTGCGGTCCCAAACTTCGCAGGATTCTGAGCATCCTCCTTGAGGAAAAGGGCCTGGTAAACTTCGGTTCCAGCCAGGCCGGCAAGAGCTACGAGGCCGGTCTCAATCCAGACGATTACGCGGCAACGCTGGACAAGGCCTACGGGGTCGCCGCCTGTTTTTCCAACAAGGAGACGGTCCGGTCGATTCTGAAGAAGCTCAAGGAGGCCGACACGGGGATCTCCATCGTCATCAGTGGCCTGATCGACGAGATCGTCAAGATGGCGAAGGAGATCGATCTTAAACCCCATACGGCATTCCTCTCCCTGGGCATCCACGGGAAAAAGGCCCTCCTTCCGGAGGACGAGGTTCTTCAGATCACCACCATGTGCGGCCACGGCCTGGTTGCCTCCCGGCTCACGAAGGCGGTTATTAAGCGGGTAAAGGCAGGGAAAATGACTACGGAGGCGGGCGCCCATCTCCTCGCGCAGCCCTGTCCCTGCGGTATCTTCAATAGCGACCGCTGCCGGGCGATTCTCGATGAGTGCAAGAAGGAGGCGTAGAAACCAGGGGCTGGCCCCGGCCCTCTGGCCGGAGTCGGCTGTAGTGGTCCATTCGTAAGCGGCAACGGGTGGGAGGAAAGGAGGTGGGACCGCGAGAGGCGTCAAGCAGGAAGGGCTTTAGAACCGTTTAACAGGGTCATCGTTCCCGATGCCCCCCGACACGAAAGTAAAGGAGTCTGTCATGAAAAAGAAAAGATTGTTTTTTTCCGCTGTCGTGATTTTTTCCCTGTTCGTCCTCGCCCCGGCGACCGTGCCCCAGGCCCGGGCCGCCTATCCGGAACCGGGAAAGGTCATTGAATTTCTTCACCATTCCTCGCCCGGCGGCGGCGCCGCCCTGTTCGTGATGACCTGCGCCGACATCCTGAACAAGACCGGGATCGTCAAGAATAAGATCCAGGTACAGACCCGCCAGGGCGGATCTTCCGCCGTGGCCCTCAACTACCTCCATTCGAAGGCGGGCGACCCCTACGTGGTGATGCACTGGACGACCGCGCAGCTCATGGCGATGAACCGCGGCGCAACCACCATGAAACTTCAGGATATCACCTGGCTCTCCACCCTGATCGAAGACGGAAACGTCATGATTGTTCCCTTCGACTCCCCCTATAAGACCGTCAAGGATCTGCTTGCGGACGCCAAGGCGAACCCCAAGAAGGTCAACGTCGGCGTCAACAGCATCGGCGGCTCGGAGCATGTCATGGCTTCCAGGATTGAGCGAGTGGCCGGGGTGAAGTTCAACATCACCGCCTTCGAGTTCAGCCCGACTCAGCTCATTGCCGGCCACATCAACATGGCCTTCGGGAATACGGCGGAGACGTCGGGCCACGTGAAGGCGAAGCGGGCCAGGGTTCTGGCCAACATGGGCGACGAGCGGGTGCCCTACTACAAGGACATTCCTACCCTGAAGGAATTGGGCACCAACGCCTCCTTCACCCAGTACCGGGGTTTCTTTGGCAGTCAGAACTTCCCGCCCGAGGCGGTCGCGTTCTGGGAAGACGCCTTCGCGAAACTGATGAAAACAAAGGAGTTCAAAGAGTTCATGGAGAAGTTTGACATCGAACCGGCCTACAAGACGGCGGCGGAGACCAAGACGTTCGTCGCCGAGTACAACGGCGAACTCCTCAAGGATCTCAAGGTCATGGAGAGCAAATAGCGGATTAACGCGCCGGATACCCCCTACCCAAGAGGACAAGTCATGAGAAAAGCGGATCGTATTTTCGGGTTTATCGGCCTGGGGCTCAGCCTCTGGTGCCTTCTCGAATCAACAAGGTTCAACTATATGAAGGAGTTTACTCCCGGACCCGGTTTTCTGCCCTTCTGGGTGGGGGTCGTCCTGGGCGCCCTTTCCTGTTATCTGCTCTATGACACCTTCCGGCGCGAACCGAGCGAGGAGGATGAAAAGGGCATCCTCCCCGGCAAAAACGCCCTTTACCGCGTCGGCTTCATTTTCCTGATGCTGTTCGGCGTCATGCTGGCCATGCCGTTTTTGGGTTTTCCCATCACGGTCTTTCTGTTCGTGGCGGCGATCCTGCTGGTCCTGGAGCGCTACAGCCTCTTCAAGGGCATCGGTTACGGGATCGCCTACTCTGCCGTGATCTGGATTGTCTTCGTTTACTTCATGCAGATGGGCTTTCCCAAGGGCATCCTGGGAATTTAGCGAAAGGAGATCGGTCGTAAAATGGGAATTTTTGAGAGTTTGCTGGGCGGGTTCGTTACCTGCCTCACCCCTTACAACATCGGGATGGCGTTCATCGGCTGCTTCCTGGGCACGATGATCGGGATTCTCCCGGGCCTCGGGCCCTCGGCAACGATGGCCATCCTGATACCGATTACCTTCGGCATGGACCCTACCCCCGCCATGATCATGATGTGCGCGGTCTATTACGGGGCGATGTACGGCGGCTCCACGACCTCGATCCTGGTCAACGTCCCCGGCGAGTCCTCCTCCGTCGTCACGGCAATCGAAGGTTACCAGCTTGCCAAGAAGGGCAAGGCGGGAACCGCTCTCGGGCTCTCGGCGATCGGCTCCTTCGTCGCCGGAATTCTGGGGACGATCGGTCTGGTCGCCGCCGCCGTGCCGCTCGCCGAAATCAGCCTGAAGTTCGGTCCGGCCGAATTCTTCAGCCTGATCATCATGGGGATGCTCACGATCGTCTTCGTCGGCGGCAAATCGATCCCGAAATCCCTGATGAGCGCCGCGATCGGGCTCGCCCTGGGCTGCGTCGGCACCGACATCGTCGAGGGGAAGAACCGCTTCACCTACGGGAGCGCCGAACTCCTGGACGGCATCGATTTTGTCGTCCTCGTCATGGGGACCTTCGGGATCGCCGAGGTCCTCGTCTCGGCCGAGAGTTTCATGAAGGTGGAGCCGATCAAGGTCAAGTTCCGCGAACTCTTCCCCTCCCTTAGCGAGATCCTCCAGTGCAAATGGGCCATCCTGCGGGGATCGCTCATCGGGTTTATCATCGGCGTTCTCCCCGGGGCCGGGCCGACGATTGCCTCCTTTGTCTCTTACGGCACCGAAAAGAGTCTTTCCAAGCACCCGGAGAAATTCGGCACCGGCGTCCTCGAGGGGCTCGCGGGACCGGAGTCCTCCAACAACGCGGCCACCTCCGGCGCGATGGTCCCGATGTTCGCCCTGGGGATCCCCGGGTCAGGGGCGACGGCCGTCATGCTGGGGGCGCTGATCCTCTACGGTCTCAAGCCCGGCCCCTTGCTCTTTGTGGAAAACGCCGACTTCGTCTGGGCGGTCATGGCCTCCATGTTCATCGGGAACATCATCCTGATCATCATGAATCTCCCGCTGGTGCCGCTCTTTGCCTCGATCCTCCGGATCTCCTACGCCCTCATCTACCCGGCGATCCTGCTTGTTTGCGTCATCGGCGCCTATGCGGTCAACTCGAGCCTCTTTGACGTGGGGCTGATGCTGATCTTCGGCATTGCCGGTTACTTCATGAAGAGGGCGGACATCCCCCCCGCGCCGATGCTGCTGGCCCTCCTGCTCGGGCCGATGATGGAGCGGGCGCTTTACCAGGCGCTGAACCTCGCCCACGGCAGCATGCT
>JAXMLI010000203.1:0-11035 GCA_034368785.1 Smithellaceae bacterium
GCCATCTGCTCTACTATAAGAGTTGTCAAAGAACATTTTTGGAGCCTGCGGCGCCGGTGCATCCATATTTTCCAATCGGCGATTGAAAATACGCGCTACAACGTCAAAATCGCCGCGTGACTTTTTACGAGGTCATCAATCTTAACATGATCGAAAAGTGGAAAAACTGGTCAACCCGACTCAAAAAGGGCCGGCCGGAGGTGCAGGTGAGCGGTATTCTTGATAAGCTTTTTGTAAGAGGAAGGCATGTCTGTCCTTCATGGTTATGCTTCACTTTTGACAATCCCCTGCGTAAAATATACCAGGATCCCCATAAAATTCTTTCACCGTACATCAGGCCCGGCGCTGTTGCCGTGGATATCGGGCCGGGGAAAGGTTATTTTACAATCCCCATGTGTAATCTGGTGGGAAGAGAAGGAAGGGTCATTGCCGTAGATATTCAGGAAAAGATGCTAAGGGCTGTGCAAAGGCGGGGATCCGAAGCGGGACTTTCCGCGAACCTCGCCACAAATCTCAGCAGACCCGATGACTTTTGTTTGGATGTGAATGCCGATTTTGTATTGGCCTTCTGGATGGTGCACGAAGTGCCGGAGGTCGGGCGCTTTTTTGTAAATGTAAAAGAGATCATGAAACCGCAAGCCTTGTTTTTAATCGCTGAGCCTCTTTTCCATGTTACAAAAAGAAGTTTTGATAATACGTTGAGAACTGCTCAGGAAACAGGATTCAAAATAGTCGATAGGCCGGAGATATCGTTTAGCTATGCGGCCTTGTTGGCTTTCCAGGAAATAAATATTCCGGAGTGATCAGATTGCGCGTTGTTACAGATATGTTCCTGTTTGTGGTGAAGATTTCCGACATACAGACCGGTCATCCTATACTTCCGCCTTAAGGAATCAATGTTTTATTGAACAAATAAATCTCCCCCCTTGATATTACTAAGGGGGGAGGGGCTTGATGGGATCGCGCTATTTGAGTTCCCTCACCGTGGACATGGCCGTGGCGATGAGTCCGGCGACGTCGGCGACGTTGCTGGGCATGATGATCGTGTTGCTTGTCTTTGCCAGGTTGCCGAACTGTACGATGTACTGCTCCGCCAGTCGCATGTTGAGCGCCTCGATTCCGCCATCATCCTTAATGGCGGCAGCCACCTTGCTGATTCCCTCGCCCGTCGCCTTGGCGATCAGTTCGATCCGTTTCGCGTCGGCTTCGGCCACCAGTGTGACTTGCGCCGCCTTCCCCTGGGCCTCGTTGATCTGCTTCTGCTTTTCACCTTCGGACTGATTGATCATGCTCTGCCGCAAACCCTCGGACGTGGCGATGTTGGCCCGTTTCTGGCGCTCCGCGGTCATCTGGGCCTCCATGGCCTCTTTCACCGATACGGGCGGGGTGATGTCCTTGATCTCGTAACGAAGCACTTTCACGCCCCAGGAGAGGGCGGCCTGGTCAATGGCATCGATCACTTCCGTGTTGATTTTATCCCGTTCCTCGAAGGTTTTATCGAGGTCGATCTTGCCAATGGCCGAGCGCAGGGTTGTCTGCGCCAGCTGTGAGGCCGCCCGGAGGTAGTTGTCGATGCCGTAGGCGGCCTTGTGCGCGTCCTGAACCTCCAGGTAGATGAGGCCGTCCACCTCAACACTCACATTGTCTTTGGTGATGCAAATCTGGGCGGGGATGTCCACCACATGCTCCTTCAGACTGAATTTATATGCGGCCCGATCCATAAAGGGGATCAGAATATGGAAGCCCGCCTCGAGGGTGCGATGGAACTTTCCCAGGCGCTCAACGATGACGGAACTTTTTTGCGGGACGATGAGGGCGCCCTTGATGAGCACGACAATGACCAGAATGGCGATGGCGATCAAGGCAAAGAGCGTTGAAGTCATACGGAATAATCCTCCTTATTAGGTTTACACATGGTTAGGGTTCAGGGGGAGAGGGTTACCACTGGGCCCGCTCGCGGGGGAGAAGAGATATGAACTCTACCCCTCGGAGCGCTACCTCAAACACGCGAGACAGCCTTAATCTTGAGACAGGCCCGATTGTCCTTGTCCACTCCCGTTATTTCCGCCTCCGATCCGGCAGGGAGTGGATCTTCGGAAACTGCATCCCACATGGTTCCGCGAAAGCGCACCCGTCCTACCCGACCCGCCTCCAGATCCTGGTCGAGGGTTATCCGCGCCCCCAGGGGAACATTTCCTGAATCCTCGGTCTTGGCGCCTTCGCTCTGTCCGACAAAGACGCGCATGGCCACCTTCCGCAGCGTCATTAGAGAGGCGACTGATACGATTAAAAAGACGCTTACTTGCGCAGAATAGGCTTCCGGGGCGAAGAAAGCCACGACCGCGGCGCCCCAGCAACCCAATCCAAAGAAGATGATCACAAAACCGGGGACGGCAAGTTCCGCGAGCATGATGGCAATGCCCGCCAGGAACCAGACGAGCCATGGCAAAGTTGTAAGGTCCATTTATTCCCCTTTGTCCGGAGATGAGAAAATATTCTGATAAGAGGCAATTGCAAAACTCCTGCGGACGCGACGGAGCGCGTCCCTCCAGTCACCCAAACGTGCCGTTTCCCTCGCCTTTTGGAGGGCCTAGCGAAGTCGTGGCCGTCTTTACCGTGAGTTTTGCAATTACCTCAAGATATTGAAGTTAGACGAGGGAGATATAAAAAGAACGGACCTATAAGTCAAGCTGTATTAAAATTTTACGAGAACCATTATGTTGGGACTCAATAGGGGAGAGGCGGGATTGTCTGGAGGGCTTGGCGGAACGGGATCTTGAGTTTTTGCGGCCGGCCAGCTATACTATTTCATCCTCCCTGGAGTCAGTTAACGCTGGAAGGAGGAAGACGAGGACGCCCTTTGCACCGATGAACAATATTTTTAAAGGACTGATTATGCTCATCTCCCTTGTATCCCTGGCAGGCTGCAGCCTCCAGGATAAGCTGCTCTATTATCCGAGCCGGGATTTGCCCTCCCGAGAGGAACTTGCCGCGGGCAATATTGAGTTCTGGCCTGTCCCGGGGACGCTCTACCGGGGCTTTATCGGCAGGACCGGAAGTACAGGGGTGAAGGGTACGGTAATCGTCTTCCATGGGAATGCCGGAACGGCGGCGGACCGGGTATTTTATGTTCAGGCCTTGGCGCCACTGGGGTATCGGGTCATCCTGGCCGAGTATCCCGGCTACGGGGCGCGGGGAGGGGCCTTGGGCGAAATATCCTTTGTGCGGGACGCCGCGGAGACCCTCCGCCTGGCATATGAGCAGAATACGGGACCCATTTTTCTCCTGGGTGAATCCCTGGGGTGTGGTGTGGCCGCAGCCTTGGGGAGGGAATACCCGGAGAAGATCGCGGGAATCATTCTTTTTACCCCTTGGGATACCCTCGCTTCCGTGGCCAAGGCCAAGTTTCCGTTTCTTCCCACCAGGCTATTCCTGAAGGACCGCTATGACAACATGGAAAATCTTAAAGGATTTCCCGGGAAAATTGCCCTTATAGGCGCCGAGCGGGATGAGATAATCCCGATCAGGCACGCCCTGAAATTATATGAATCGCTCCCTGTCGAAAAAAGGTTGTGGATAGTCAAGGGGGCCGGGCATAACGATTGGCCTCTGCTGATGGGCGTTCACCAGTGGCAGGAATTTATGGATTACGTCGCCACTGCAAACCGGCGATGAAATGATCCCCGCTCTGCCAGAAGAGGCCACGTTCCATCGTGGCTGGTGTTGGCGATTCACGCCCCCTCCGGCAGTTCTTCCGTTGTTGCCCGCCCTGGAGAACATACCCCTGGGTTCACTATTACCGCTTGAAAAAACGTCTTTTTCATCCTATATGTTCCCTGCCGAAAGGTCTTCGCGGGAATGGGTAACAGTGGGCGCATAGGCGAAACCAAAACGAGGTAACCGATGAAGGTTCATGAGTATCAGGCCAAGGAAATCTTGACTCAATACGGTGTACCCGTTCCGAGAGGGGCGTTGGCGAAATCGGCGGAAGTGGCCCGGGACCATGCCGCCGGGATGGGTTCCCGGCTGGTGGTAAAGGCCCAGATCCACGCCGGCGGGCGGGGAAAGGGCGGCGGGATCCGCCTTGTGGCGGGGGCTGAGGAGGCCTTCGTTGCAGCCGGGGAGATCATCGGGATGCGACTGGTTACCCACCAGACCGGCGCCCAAGGCCGACTCGTGCGCTCCGTGCTGGTGGAAGAGGCGACGGAAATCACCGCCGAACTGTACCTGGGCCTCCTGGTGGACCGTTCCCGGCAGCGGGAGTGTGTTACCTTCATGGCCTCCGCCGCAGGAGGAATGGATATCGAGGAGGTAGCCCGGACGGCGCCGGAGAAGATTATCCGGGTGGCCATCGATCCCACCGCGGGCTTCTCTTCCTTTCAGGCCCGGAAACTGGCCTATGGCCTGGGACTCGCACGGGAGCTGCATAAATCTTTTACGGACATCCTTCAACGTCTCTATCGGCTCTTTATCGAAAAGGACGCCTCCCTGGTGGAGATAAACCCCCTCGTGATCACCCGGGACAATAATCTTCTCGCCCTCGATGCCAAGATCAATTTCGACGACGACGGGCTTTTTCGCCATCCGGAATTGAAGGGGTTGCGTGATCCGGAGGAAGAAGATCCGCTGGAGGTGGAGGCGGTCGATGCCGGGGTGAATTACATCAAGCTCGACGGCTATGTGGGCTGCCTGGTCAACGGGGCCGGCCTGGCCATGACCACGATGGACCTGATCAAGCTGGCGGGCGGAGAACCGGCCAATTTCCTCGATGTGGGCGGCGGCGCTACGGCGGAGCGGATCGAGCGGGCCTTCCGCATTCTCACCTCCGATCCGAAGGTCCGGGTTATCCTCGTGAATATCTTCGGCGGGATTCTCCGTTGCGACCGGGTGGCGACAGGGATCATCGAGGCGGTGCGGAAGACGAACCTCTCCTTGCCCATGGTCGTGCGGCTCCAGGGAACCAACCTGGAGGAGGGCCGACGGCTGCTCCAGGAGTCAGGTCTCACCTTTGAGGTGGCGGATGAACTTTATGAGGCGGCGCAGAAGGCCGTGGCCCTAGGCGGCGGATAGGGAAGAGGCGGGATTATGGCGATTCTTTTCAACGAAAATACCAGGGTAATCTCCCAGGGCATCACGGGAAACGAGGGGAGCTTTCACACCCGCGAGGCGATCAGGTTCGGCACGAAGGTGGTAGCGGGGGTGACCCCGGGCAAGGGAGGCGCCGATTTCGACGGTATTCCGATTTACGACCGGGTGATCGATGCGGTGGAGCTTCAAGGGGCCAATGCCACGGGGATCTTTGTGCCGGCGGCCTTCTGTCTGGACGCGATTCTGGAGGCCATCGAGGCCGGGGTGGGTCTCATCGTCTGCATGACCGAGGGGGTGCCGGTCCTGGACATGGTAAAGGTGAAGGCGGCCCTGCGGGGTTCAGTTTCCCGGTTGATCGGTCCCAACTGCCCGGGGATTGCCACCCCTGGCCAGGGTAAGATCGGTTTCATGCCGAACTTCACCCACAAGGAAGGACCGGTGGGGGTGATTTCCCGGAGCGGCACCCTGACCTATGAGGTTATCTGGCAGCTTACCTCGCTTCGCATCGGCCAGTCCACTTCCATCGGAATTGGCGGCGACCCCATCGTTGGTTCGAATTTTGTGGACCTCCTGGAACTTTATAACCATGATCCCCGGACGGAGGCTATTGTCCTGATCGGGGAGATCGGCGGGACCGCCGAAGAAGAAGCGGCGGAGTTCATTCAGGAGAAGGTGAAAAAACCCGTCGTGGCCTTCATCGCGGGCCAGACCGCCCCGCCGGGCCGCCGGATGGGCCACGCCGGCGCGATTATCTCCGGCGGAAAGGGTGCCGCCCGGGAGAAGTTCCTCGCCCTGGAGAGGGCGGGGGTTTTGGTGGAGAAAAACCCTGCCGAGATAGGCAGAAGGGTAAAGGATATTCTGAAGGTAGAAGGCTGAATGCAACGGGTTGTTGGTTTGTGGGTTTATACCTTCAGCCGTAGGATGGGCAAAGCGGAGCGTGCCCATCACGGAATCGCCAGCGAAATTGATGGGCACGCTGCGGCTTTGCCCATCCTACACCTGTAAAAGGGGTGAACCATGTGCAATATTCATGATCAGGAGAAGTTGGCGGCGGACCTGAAGGTCTGGGAGGAGAAAACCGACGAACAGCTCAAAAAGACCCCCGAGGCGAGAAGTTCCTTCGAAACCCTCTCGGGTCTGCCCGTCAAGGCCCTGTACACGCCGCTGGACGCGGCGGAACGAGACTACCAGGAAGACTTGGCCTTCCCCGGCATCTACCCCTTCACCAGGGGGATACAGAACACCATGTATCGGGGAAGATTCTGGACCATGCGGCAGTATGCCGGTTACGGCTCGGCGGAGGATACGAATAAACGCTTCCACTATCTTCTCGAACGGGGCCAGACGGGACTCAGCCTGGCCTTTGACCTTCCCACCCAGATCGGTTACGATTCCGATCACCCCATGGCCTTAGGCGAGGTGGGACGCGTCGGGGTGGCCATCGATACCATCCATGACCTGGATATCCTCTTCCACCAGATTCCCCTCGATCAGGTGAGCGCCTCCATGACGATCAACTCGCCGGCCGCGATCCTGACCGCGATGTACCTGGCCCGGGCAGAGCGGGACGGGATCAGCGCCGACAAGCTGCGCGGGACAATTCAGAACGATGTGCTGAAGGAATATATCGCCCGGGGAACCTACATCTTTCCCATCCGGCACGCCCTGCGCCTTACCGCCGACATCCTGGGGTTTTGCGCCCTGAAGATGCCTAACTGGAACAGTATCAGCATCAGCGGCTATCATATGCGGGAGGCGGGCTGCACGGCGGTGCAGGAGGTGGCCTTTACCATGGCCAACGCCATTACCTATGTGGAGACGGCGCTTAACGCGGGTCTGAAGATCGATGATATCGGGCCGCGGCTCTCGTTTTTTTTCAGCGCCCATCAGGATTTCTTCGAGGAGGTTGCCAAATTCCGCGCGGCTCGAAGGCTCTGGGCCAGACTGATGAAAGAGCGCTTCGGGGCAAAAAATCCTCGTTCCTGGATGCTCCGTTACCATGTCCAGACGGCGGGTTGCTCCCTGACGGCCCAGCAGCCGATTCTTAATATCCTCCGGACCGGCTATGAGGGCCTGTCGGCCGTCCTGGGGGGCTGCCAGTCATTGCACACCAATTCCTATGATGAGGCCCTGGCCCTGCCCTCGGAGCAGGCCGCCCAGATCGCGCTGCGCACCCAGCAGGTGATTGCCCATGAGATCGGGGTAACCGAGACGGCGGATCCCCTGGCCGGTTCGTATTATGTGGAAAGTCTCACCGATGACATCGAGGCGGAGGCGAATAAGTACATCGGCAGGATCGAAGAGATGGGCGGAACGGTCGCCGCCATTTCCGCCGGTTATATCCAGGAAGAGATCAGCCGGAGCGCCTACGAGTATCAGAAAAATGTGGAGGCCAGAAGGCGCATTGTGGTCGGGCTCAACAAGTATCAGGTGCAGGAACCACGCCTTACGGGTCTGCACAAGGTGGATCCGGGGGTGGGAGAGGCGCAGGCGAAAAGACTGGAAAAGATCCGCGCGGAGCGCTCCGCTCGCGCCGTAACCGCCGCGCTTGATGAAATAAGGCGGACGGCAAAGACAGACGAAAATTTGATGCCGCCCATCATCGAGGCCGTCAGGGCTGATGCCACCGTCGGGGAGATCTGCGGGGCGCTGCGGGATGTCTTTGGCGAGTACATAGCGGTTAATTATTTCTAGCGCGAAGGGACATATCTTTAAGGAGTGACCTATGCAGGGAGAGAGGGTAATCAGGGTGCTCCTGGCCAAGCCGGGGCTGGACGGACATGATCGGGGGGCTAAAGTTATTGTTCGGGCCTTGCGCGATGCCGGGATGGAGGTGATCTACACGGGCCTCAGGCAGACGCCGGAACAGATCGTCACGGCGGCGGAGCAGGAGGACGTCGATGTCATTATGATGAGCATCCTCTCGGGCGCGCATAATCACATCTTCCCCCGGGTGATGGAGGGGTTGAAAAAAAAGGGCATGACGGATATTCTGGTCCTGGCCGGGGGAATCATTCCGGAAGATGATGTGCCCACCCTGAAGGCCCTGGGGATCAGGGAAATTTTCGGCCCCGGGACGGAGACAGGGACGATCATTGATTTTGTAAAGGCCAACCTGGAGGAGAAATGAGAGGAGCCAGGAGCCAGAATAAACCATTTAGCTGGTTCAATCTTGGAGATTGAACCAGTCATGGATACACGATAAACCGATCAAGCCCGATTAGGGTGGGGGTGACGAGATGAATAACGAACTATCTGAGGCTTTGCTGGATTTTTATCGGAAGATTCTCGCACCGGAATTTGAGTCCATTCAGAAAAAGCAGGCCGCGCACGATGGAAAATTTATCGATATTCTTGGCCATTTTGATGACCTGTATAAGCATCTGGAGAAGCTGGAAGAAGAATATCAAATGATTACCTTTGGGATGAAGAGGATCGAAGACCGTCTCCAGGAAAGTAAATTTCCACGCCAAGATATGGAAACGAAGTTAAAGGAATTGAAGAAGCAATTTTTCCAGATGCAGTCCAGGCTGGAAGCAATTGAACGGGAAATAACAAGCAAAGGGGCAGGCAGTTAAGACTCTTAGCTGGTTCAATCTTGTAGATTGAACCACAGGAGGTAATTGCAAAACTCACGGTAATGACGGCCACGACTTCGCTAGGCCCTCCAAAAGGCGAGGAAAACGGCACGTTTGAGTGACTGGAGGGACGCGCTCCGTCGCGTCCGCAGGAGTTTTGCAATTGCCTCAGGATTAAGAATATTTTTTCCTCAGAGGAGATCTTACAGTTTCAGCACATTACTGTCTGTTTCAATCTGCAAGATTGAACCAGCGAGGGAGGGGTAGGGGCGATGAAAACAATCAAGATCGACCATATCGGCATCGCGGTGGAGAGCATCGAGAGGGCACTGGGGTTCTACGGGGATGCCCTGGGGTTGAAGCTTGAGGGGGAAGAGGTCGTGGCCGGGCAGCACGTCAAAACGGCCTTTCTGCCCACGGGCGATACGGAGATTGAACTCCTGGAGTCCCTTGACCCCGATGGTCCCATCGGTAAATTCATCGAGAAGAAGGGTGAGGGGATCCACCATATCGCCTGGGAGGTGGAGGACATTGACGCGGCGCTCCAGGAACTCAAGGGCAAGGGGGTCCGGCTGATCGACCCCGAACCCCGTCCCGGCGCCGGCGGGAAGCGGATTGCCTTTATCCATCCCAAGGATACCTTCGGGGTTTTAGTGGAATTATGTCAGAAGGCGTAGTCGCCGCCCTTGTGGCGGCGTGTAAGGCGTAGGGTCCAATAATAAACTGGCCAGGGGAGTAAAAGATGAGCGAAACACCTCTTAAAATAAGAGAACTCGAGGAGAAGATTGCCGCCCTCAAGGCGATGGGTGGTGAAAAGCTGTTAAAAAAGCAGCAGGAGAGCGGGAAACTCAATGCCCGTGAGAGATTGGATATCCTCTTTGACGAGGGCACCTTTCAGGAACTGGACATCTTTGTCCGGCACCGGGCCGTGGAATTCGATATGACCGAGACGGAAATCCCCGCCGATGGCGTAGTCACCGGTTTCGGCAAGGTGAATGGCCGGGTGGTCTTCGCCTACGCCCAGGATTTTACCTCCCGCGCGGGCACTCTGGGGGAGATGCACGCCAAGAAGATCTGCAAGGTGATGGATCTTGCCCTCAAAACCGGCGCCCCGATGGTAGGCATCAACGATTCCGGCGGCGCCCGGATCCAGGAGGGGGTGGATGCCCTTTCGGGTTACGGCAACATCTTCTATCGCAACTCTCTCGCCTCGGGGGTGATCCCCCAGATCTCCGCCATCATGGGGCCCACCGCCGGCGGCGCGGTCTATTCGCCCGCCATGACGGACTTTGTCTTCATGACGAAAAAGAGCAGCTACATGTTTATCACGGGACCGGAGGTGATCAAGGCGGTGACCGGGGAGGAGATAGATTTCGAAAGTCTGGGCGGGGCCATGACCCATAATACGAAAAGCGGCGTGGCCCACTTTGCCTGTGAGAGTGACGCGGATTCCCTGGCCAGGATCAGGAGGCTTCTTGGTTATCTTCCATCCAACAACATGGAGGACCCGCCTTTTTGTCCCAGCGGGGATGATCCCGGGCGGATTGACGACCGGCTCGATACCATCGTGCCGGAGAATTCCCGCCGGATGTACGACATGAAAGACGTGATTCGGTCACTGGTGGATGGGGGAGAGTTCCTGGAGCCCCATGAGCATTACGCGAAAAACATGATCGTCTGCCTGGCCCGGATGGGCGGGATGCCCCTGGGGATCATCGCGAATCAGCCCAAATTTATGGCGGGCTGCCTTGATGTGGATGCCTCCGACAAGGCCACCCGGTTCATCCGCTTCTGTGACGCCTTCAACATTCCCCTCCTGACCCTCGCGGATGTGCCGGGGTACCTGCCCGGGAGCGAGCAGGAATGGCGGGGCATCATCCGTCACGGGGCGAAGCTCCTGTGGTGCTACTCCGAGGCCACGGTGCCGAAGATCACCCTTGTGGTCAGGAAGGATTACGGCGGGTCCTATCTGGCGATGTGCAGCCGGGATCTGGGGGCGGATATCGTCCTGGCCTGGCCCACCGCGGAAATCGCCGTCATGGGCGCCGAGGGGGCGGCCAATATCATCTTCCGCAAGGAAATAACGAGCGCGCCGGACCCGGTGGCAAAGCGGCAGGAAAAGATCGAGGAATATCAGAGCCTCTTTTCCAATCCCTACGTGGCCGCCGCCCGTGGTTATGTGGACGCGGTAATCCGTCCCCGGGACAGCCGGCCCCAGATCATCCGGGCCTTGGAGATGTTAAGGACCAAGAGGGAAAACCGTCCGGCGAGAAAACACGGAAATATTCCGCTTTAGGCCGGCGATCCGTCGGCCTGAAGGCAGGGGTTTTATTCCTCCCCCTTCAAGGGGGACTTTATGAGAGGCACTG
>JAXMLI010000204.1:0-6831 GCA_034368785.1 Smithellaceae bacterium
CCGGCTTTATTTGAAGATATAGACGGGGAACTGCAAAGTCTCCAATCCCTGGTCAGGGCAGAAGAACTCCGGATGATGCTGTGCGCCGATCAGGATAGAATGAATGCCATTTTATCCATAAACAGCGGGGCAGGTGGCACCGAAGCCCAGGACTGGGCGGAAATGCTGCTCCGGATGTATCTCCGCTGGGCGGAAAGAAAGGGATTCAAAACCACAATAATCGATTATCAGCCCGGTGACGAGGCCGGCATTAAGAGTGTCTCTCTTACCCTCGAAGGCGCCGAAGGATATGTCTATGGCTATATGAAGGCCGAAATAGGGATTCACCGGCTGGTGCGAGTTTCGCCGTTCGATGCCGGCGGCAGGAGACACACCTCTTTTGCCTCGGTATTTGTGTACCCGGAGCTTGATGATGAGATAATCGTGGAGGTAAATGAGAAGGATCTTCGGATAGATACCTATCGTTCCAGTGGCGCCGGGGGACAGCATGTTAACAAAACCGATTCTGCCGTGAGACTAACCCATCTTCCCACGGGGATAGTGGTGCAATGTCAAAATGAGCGGTCCCAGCACAAGAACAAAGCAATGGCAATGAAATATTTAAAATCAAGGATATACGAGCGATTACTTCAAGAACAACATGAGAGAGAGAATGAAATAAATAAGACAAAGAAGGACATCGCCTGGGGAAGCCAGATACGGTCATACGTGCTTCATCCTTATAAAATGGTAAAGGACCATCGAACCAATCTTGAAACGGGAAATGTCACCCGGGTCCTGGATGGAGATATCGATGACTTCATCGAGTCGTACCTTTTGAGCGCAAGAACGCAATGAAGGTTAGGTGGCCTATCCTTTCAGAAACATTGGAAGAATGGTTTTTAGTGGTAAAAATGATTTGTTTCTGTTATTAGGAAGCGCAGTAACAGACGAGCATCGGTTGACAGGCAATTCCTCAATATATCATCAGAAAGAAAGGCATATACCCGTCATGATGAGAGTATTCATCCAAATACTAGTGACCGCTTCAATATTATTATTTTCTCCCTTTACGATTTCAGGTCTTGCGCAACCACAAAATCCGGATCAGACAATCCGCCTGGAAAAGAAGGAGCAACCCGCTGCAACCCCGGCGTCGCAGATTTCCCTACCGGAACAGAAAAACCTTTTAAAGAAAAAAATCGATAACCCAGCTGCCGCCGGAAAGCCGATAACTCATAGGGACAAGCAGGATTTAATGGAAGAAGCACTTGAATTAATAAACGAATCGGAGGCGTACTGGAAGAAGGGGGATATCGAAATTGCCCTGGACATTCTGGATCAGGCCTATGCTCTCGTTTTAACGGCCAATGGCAATGCCGATATAGCTCGCCAGAAGGATGACCTGAGGCTCCTTATTTCCAGACGGATACTTGCGATGTACAGTGCTACGAAATTTAGCGTAACGAATGGCAAGGCAAGTCAGATACCGCTTGTATTAAACGAAGACATAGAAAAAGAAATCCGTAGTTTCCAGACAGGTGAAAGAAATTTCTTTATCCAGTCTTACCGGAGATCCGCTTTTTATTTGCCCATCATTTTGAGGGAACTGAAGAGGGCAGGGCTGCCACTTGAATTGGCCTGGCTGCCCCTTGTTGAGAGCGGGTATAAAATTAACGCCTTGTCGCACGCACGGGCGCTGGGCTTATGGCAATTCATCCCGTCAACGGGCTATAAATTCGGCCTCAACCGCAACGAATGGATCGATGAGCGGTTAGATCTGGAGAAATCCACCCTTGCCGCGATCGCCTATTTGAGTGAACTGCATGGAATGTTTGGTGACTGGTTAACTGCTCTTGCGGCATACAATTGTGGTGAAGGAAGATTATTGAGGGTCATTTCAGCTCAACGCATTAACTATTTTGATCGTTTCTGGGATCTGTATCACCAGTTACCCTATGAGACGGCCAGATACGTCCCGCGGTTCCTCGCCACTTTGCATATTGTTAATGATCCGAAGAAGTATGGTTTTGATTTCAGCAATGAGGAGGAGTCGGAGCAAAAAATCAGATATACCTATGATAAGGTGGTCGTCAATAAATCCATGCGGCTCCAGGATATCGCCATTTACGCTGAGTCATCAGAGGAGACATTGAACATCTTAAACGCTGAACTGAGGCATAAGGTTACCCCAAACACGCCATACGAACTGAAAATACCCAAGGAAGCACTTGAAAAGTTCCTCGCGATACAGGAAAGCATTCCCAAGTGGAGAATTAATGCCAAAAAAGTGGTAAGGCATCGCATTAAGAGAGGTGAGACAATCGAGTCCATTGCGAGGATGTACAATCTTTCACCCCGGGCCATCAGAGAAAACAACCGCACGTCCTCTAAGAAGCCGTTTGTGGCTGGCAGGCTTATCCGGGTGCCCATTAACGAAGAGGATACATTTACGCTAGTTTCGTCATCCGGAGAGCCCTTGAAGACACCCGAAGCCGACAGTAACAGACGAAAACAGCCAGATGATCCCCAGGAGATCATTAAATACAAGGTCAAGGCGAACGACAACCTTTCTGCGCTGGCTAAACGATTTGCCCTGTCCGTGGACGAAATCAAAAACATGAACAATCTCCGCACTGCTGTACTGAAAACCGGACAGGTTCTTGTCGTTTCCAAGGGGGCCTTAAAGACAAATGATATAGAAGCTGCCAAGCCATCGAAGAAGATCGCGTCGGGAAAGGCGGCTCAGGCAAAGGCGGGTGCTAGCTCAGGAAAAGAATATATCGTTAAAAATGGCGATAACCTCTCTGTGATTGCGAAAAAATTTAATACCTCCGTGGTATCGATCACTCAATCAAATGGCCTGACAGAAAAGGATAGCATTCGGGCAGGGCAGAGGCTCAACATTAACTAACCGGCTACAGCCGCAATTATTTTCTTTCCGGACAATCGCAATGTACTTTTTTCTCCCACCGGGGGAAGCCGGATCATCTCCCTTACCGTCAATATAATTTACGCGTGAAATAACACCGGCAGAAAAACATTATCGTAGTTTACATAAGATACCTTATGGGCATTGTTTTTTTTCGATCCCTTAATGGAACCTTATGGATCCAGCCCCGAAGAGTCGTTCGGCCTCATTTTTGAAATCGCCGGAAATTTCAAATTTGGCGTCTCTGCCCAGAAATACGACAGTTTCTGTCTTATCGTCGAGCAGATGGACGTAGGCTTCATATTTCCCTTGGTGTCTGGCGGATAGTTCCGCCAGGTCATCAAAGACGGCCGGTTCATAGCTCTTGAGGTCAAGGATAAAATGAACAGAATTGAAGGCCTGCTCCACGGCATTTGAAATAATAGTTACATCATTTACGATTACCTTCATTCCTTCTTCGCCAACATCAAGCGTACCCAAAATTACCAGAGGTTCTTCCTGCCGGAGGATCGGGTAAACTTTTTTATAGACATCAGGAAAGATGATGGTCTCTATTGTGCCCTGCATATCTTCGATGGTTGCGTAGGCCATCTTATCCTTTCTTTTAGTGGTTACCTCCCGAATCCCGCTGATCATACCCGCGAAAGATACGGTTTCCTTATCCTTTCTTTCCCGGATACAGGAAGAATCCACATTCGTGATAAACGGCAACCTTTCGGCGAAGCGCATAAGCGGATGTCCCGTAACATAAAAACCCAAAGTTTCCTTCTCGTAGCCCAGTAACTCTTTATGGTCCCACTCAGGTATATCAGGTATTGTCACTGAGACATCGTGACAAACATCATCCTGGGTCGAATCGAGGGCGTCCAGGAGGTTGCCCTGCCAGTCATTACCCTTTCCACGGCGTTGAAGTTGAGCGAGCACCTCTTCGTAAATAATGATCAATTGGCTTCGCTTGTGGCCTGTTAAGTCGAAGGAGCCGCATTTAATAAGACTTTCCAGGACCCGCTTATTTACCTTTCGGAGATCAACCCTCCGGCAGAAGTCGGTAAAAGACTTGAATTTACCTCCCTCTTCCCTTGATGCAATTATTATCTCTACCGCAGCAGCTCCCACATGCTTGACTGCCGAAAGACCGAAGCGAATATTTTGGTGGGAGATGCTGAAATCGCTCATGGATTCGTTGATATCAGGCGGGAGGATCGCAATTCCCATCTCTTTGGCGCTGTTGATGTACTTAATTATGTTGTCCCGGTTATCCCTTTCGCTGGTTAGAAGGGCGGCCATAAATTCCACCGGATAATGGGCTTTCAAATAAGCCGTCTGGTACGATATCACCGCGTAGGCCGTGCTGTGCGACTTATTGAATCCATATTCGGCGAATGTTTCCATCTGCTCCCAGATCTTCTTCGCCTTGTCTTCTCTGATATTCTTCTTTTTAGCCCCTTCGAGGAATTTGGGTTTTTCTCGTTCCATCTCGGCGGTTTTTTTCTTACTCATAACCTTGCGCAAATTATCCGCGTCGGCCAGGCTGTAGCCGCCGATGGCGCTGGCAATCTGCATAACCTGCTCCTGATAGAGGATTACCCCATAGGTTTCGGAGATAATCTCCTTTAATATCGGAACTTCATAGGTTACTTCAGTCTTGCCATGCTTCCTGGCGATGAATTCAGGCACCATTTTCATCGGACCAGGCCGGTAAAGCGATATCTGTGCAATGATGTCTTCGATGGTGTCCGGTTTCATCTTCACCAGAATATCCTTCATACCGCTACTTTCGAGCTGAAAAACGCCATCTGTCTCGGCCCGGTGCAGGAGGGCGAAGGTTTTCTGGTCATCGAGCGGGATATTATCAATGACCAGTTCGCGACTATGCTGCTCCCTGATGTAGGAAATGGCGTTTTTTATTACGGTAAGGGTTTTTAACCCCAGAAAGTCGAACTTGGTCATCCCCGTTTCCTGAAGGTCTTTCATGGAGTATTGGGTGACGACCTCGTTTTTCGGGCTTCTGCTGAGGGGAACCCTTTCCAGTAGCGGCACATCAGAGATGACTACGCCGGCGGCATGGGTGGAGGAATGTCTGATAAGGCCTTCCAATGATCTGGAAAGCTGGAGAAGTTTCTTTATCCGTTCATTCTTTCGTTCCTCTTCCAGGAGGCGGGGCTCCATCTTCAACGCCTCATCGAGGGTAATGTTCAAGACATTGGGAATCAATTTGGCGATGGCGTCCACTTCGGAATAGGGGATTCCCAGCGCCCGGCCAACGTCTCTGATCACCGCCCTCGCCTGCATTTTGCCGAAGGTTATAATCTGGGCCACGCGATCCTGACCATATTTTTCCGTAACATACTTGATGACCTCCTCCCTGCCCTCCTGGCAAAAATCAATGTCAATATCAGGCATGCTTATACGGTCGGGGTTGAGGAATCTCTCAAAAAAAAGGCCATAGCGGATCGGATCGATATTCGTTATGCGCAAGACATAGGCTACCAGGCTTCCCGCCGCCGATCCACGACCCGGTCCGACAGGTATCTTTTTGCTGCGGGCGTAATTGACAAAGTCGGAGACGATCAGGAAATAACCCGCAAATCCCATCGCTTTGATAATCTCCAGTTCCGTCCGGAGACGCTCTTCGTAGGCCGCCTGGTCGAAGGTCTTCGTAGTTTGGGAAATGAGGGGTAGGAGATCCTGGAGTCCCTGTTGGGCAAGCGCCGTTAAATTTTCCTCCAGCGTAATCCCGTCCGGAGGATCGTAATTTGGCAAATAAAACTTGCCAGTATCAATCTTCAAATTACACTTCTCTGCGATAACAATTGTGTTGTCAATGGCTTCCGGAATATCCTTAAACAATAACTTCATTTCGTCCGGTGAGCGTAAATAAAACTGATCCGTAGAAAATCGGAGTCGATCTTCATCATTCATGGTTTTGCCGGTCTGAATGCAAAGAAGCACTTCGTGGGCTTCGGCGTCGCTTCTTGCCAGGTAATGACAGTCATTGGTGGCTACTACCGGGAGGGAAAGCTCCCGACTTAGTTCAATGAGCCCCTCATTGACCGATTCCTGTTCCGGGATGCCATTGACCATGAGTTCCAGGTAAAAGTTGCCCTCTCCAAAGATTTCTCTGTATTGGATTGCCCGTTCCCTTGCCGCCTCCTTGTCCCTCCGCATCAGAAGCGCCGGTATTTCACCATGAAGGCAGGCACTGAGGGCGATAAGACCCTCATGATACCGAGAAAGAATTTCCTTATCGATTCGCGGTCGATAGTAAAACCCTTCCAAATATCCCAAAGAGGAAAGCTTTATCAGGTTCTGAAAGCCGATAGCATTCT
Source organism: Smithellaceae bacterium (assembly GCA_034368785.1). Lineage (GTDB taxonomy): Bacteria > Desulfobacterota > Syntrophia > Syntrophales > CAMTWB01 > CAMTWB01. The sequence continues at coordinate 6,241 of JAXMLI010000204.1, forward strand.
TCACGAGCAGGATCAGATGCTTTGCTGATTCGTTCTGTCCGGCTGACTTATCTGTCCGGCTGCCGGGGGCGAGGTAAACCTCACAGCCGATAATCGGTTTTACTCCGTACTTATAGGCACTCTGGTAGAAATCAACGGCACCAAAGATGTTGCCGTGATCTGTGATCGCCAGGGCCGGCATTTTGAATTCTTTGGCTTTTTTAAAAAGATCGCCCAGCCTGTTCGTGCCGTCAAGCAGACTGTACTGGGTATGGACGTGTAGATGGACAAAATCGGAGTGCTGCATTAATTAAGAGTCCTCTTGATAATAAAACTCGACGCCCTCGTAAAAAGTAGGGAAACCTCACATTTTGTCATTCCCGCCTACGCGGGAATCTCGTGAATTCAATTACTTCTGGATTCCCGCCTACGCGGGAATGACGCCTTGGGGACTTTTTACGAGGCCATCAGGATTGATGACCTCGTAAAAAGTCACGCGGCGATTTTGACGTTGTAGCGCGTATTTTCAATCGCCGATTGGAAAATATGGATGCACCGGCGCCGCAGGCTCCAAAAATGTTCTTTGACAACTCTTATAGTAGAGCAGATGGC
>JAXMLI010000205.1:0-6048 GCA_034368785.1 Smithellaceae bacterium
TTATCCAACGCAAAGGCAATCCCCTTAGCTGTGTATATGCCAATTCTCATGCCGGTGAAAGATCCCGGACCGACAGTGCATCAGAGCAAGTCAACCTGGCCGATTCTTCTGCCGGTCAGGTCAAGGAGCTGTTGAGTGAGAGGCAGGAGGGTCTCTGTGTGGTGGGTTCCCGATACCACCGTTAACTCGGCACTGGGTATCTCACCATCCAGCAAGGCGACAGAAAGCGCCCTACCGGAGGTATCGAAGGCCAGGGTCAGCATGAGGGATCCATAAAAAGTCCAAAGCCTCTCAGCGGAAAATATTCAGATTCAGCCGTTCAATGTCGATGATGAAAACAAAAACCATCAACATGATGATGATCGCAAGTCCAACCTGCTGCGCCCGCTCGCGCCACACCAGACTCACCTCTTTCCCCCGAATCATCTCGATGAGAAAGAACATGAGATGACCTCCGTCAAGGACTGGTATCGGCAAGAGATTGAGAATCGCCAGATTGATGCTGAGCAGGGCCATGAACATGACAAAGGGAATAAGGCCCTCCTTCACCTGACTCCCGGCCAGTTGGGCAATGAGAATGGGACCTCCGAGGGTTTTAGGCGACACCACGCCCTGGAACATTTTAACCAGGCTCAGGACGGTGAGTTTAGCAATATTCGTCGTCTGGACAAAGGCGTGGGTCGTCGCGTCGAAGGGGTTCATGGCCTGGGTCACTATTTCGGACGTCGGCTTGACGCCGATGCGGTAAACATCTATCTCTTCGCCGAAGAGGTTTTTCCCCTTTTCCCCCCTCGGAACGATGCGTACCTCCCTGGTCTGCTCTCCCCTTCTTACGATCAGATGAAGTTCCCTCCCCTGGCTTTTGCTGATCATATCCGCCATCTTGTCCCAGCGGTTAATCGAAACACCGCTGATCGCCTCAATGATGTCGCCGTCTTGCAGCCCCGCAGAGGAGGCGGGAGACCCCTCGGCGACGCCGCCAAGCCGGGAGGTAAGGTAGGGAAGCCCCGTCATGTTAACGAGGGAGAAAATGAAAATCGCCAGGAGGAAATTGAAAATCGGTCCTGCCATCACAATGGCAAACCTGCGGTAAACGGACTGCTTCTGAAAGGACCTGCTCTGATCGGCAGGGGAAAGTTCCTCACCTTCCGATTCGCCCAGCAGCTTTACATATCCGCCCAGGGGAATCAAGGAAATCTGGTATTGTGTTTCCCCTACTTGTTTTCCGATAATCCTTGGCCCGAAGCCCAGGGAAAATTTCAGAACCCCCACCCCCAGCTGTTTGGCCATCAGAAAATGTCCGAGTTCATGGACAAATATCAAAACCCCCAGCAGGATTACCAGCGATAAAATGCTTATACCTATCAATTAACATTACCTCCTTTATTGACGACGCGGTAAAAAGTCCGAATGCTGCGTTGCGCTACATCCCTCGTCACTGCGGCGTACCTCTAAGTACGCCTCATTCCTCGTGATTTGCGCGCCTTGCCTGCGAGCTTTTTACCGCGCCGTCCAAATTTACTTTCCTTTTAGACATTTTACCGCCTCATCTTTATTGACGACACGATAAAAAGTCCCGATGCCGTGATGCGCCGCAGGCCTCCCCAGCCTTAGCCGGAAGGCGGTTTACGGATCCGTCCCCAAATTAAAGGCTTTTGCGACTTTTTACGAGTTTTTTTCATAATCTATCCTATGAACGGCGGCTATACTTCATCACGAGCGCCGCCGCTTCTCTTCTTCCCCACTTGTCCGCTTCGATCACATCATCCACGTTTAATGGTTCAACAGGATTCAGCGGAATATACCGGGCAAGAACCGATTCGATTATCGACGGGATATCCATAAAGCCGATTCTGCCGGCGATGAAATCCTCCACGGCTACCTCGTTAGCCCCATTTAAGACGGCCGGCATGGCGCCGCCGGCGCGCCCGGCCTGATAGGCGAGCCTCAAATTGGGATGCCTGTCCAAGTCAGGCGGATAAAACTCCATCGTTGCCATCTGCCTCAACTCAAGGGCCGGTCCTGCTTCTTTCAGGCGCGCGGGGTAAGACATGGCATAGGCAATCGGTATCTTCATGTCCGGTACGCCGAGCTGAGCCATAATCGCCCCATCATCGAACTCCACCATCGAATGGATAATGCTCTGGGGATGAATCAGGACCTCGATCTGATCTATTTGCATATCGAAGAGCCACCGGGCTTCTATCACTTCGAGTCCCTTGTTCATTAGCGATGCCGAGTCTATCGTAACCTTTTTGCCCATGGTCCAGTTGGGATGCCGCAGGGCCTCCCCGAGGGTCACATTTTTCAGATCCTCGGCTTTGAGCTCCCGGAAGGGGCCGCCGGAAGCGGTCAGGATGATCCGTCTGACACTCGACTTATCATTACCGGCCAGACACTGAAAGATCGCGCTATGTTCGCTGTCAACAGGCAGAATCCGAACGCCCCTGAGCCTCGCGAGTTCCATGACCAGCGACCCCGCCATAACAAGTGTTTCCTTGTTGGCCAGCGCTACGTCCTTGCCTGCCCTGATCGCCGCCATCGTCGGCAGAAGCCCGGCGGCGCCGACGATGGCCGATACCACCAGATCCGCGCTCGGGTGAGCGGCAACGGCGTTATAGCCAGCCGACCCGTGAAGGATTTCCACCCGTTCCCGCGGAGACAGGAGGCATTTTAGCCTTTTAGCCGCCTCCGCGTCAATTACCGAGACAACCTCGGGGTGAAATGTCTCTATCTGGCTTTTTAGCAGGTCCGCGTTTGACCCCGCGGCCAAGGCGGTAATCCGGAATTGCTCTGGGAAACGGCCCGCCAGGGCAAGGCAATTTATACCGATGGAACCGGTGCAACCAAGAACTGACAATTTTTTCATGACAGCATAAACAGGCGATAGTAGTAAACAAAGGGTACAATAAAAAGGAGGCAATCAATTCTGTCCAGGATGCCTCCGTGACCGGGCAGAATACTGCCGGAATCCTTCACGCCTATTGACCTTTTGATGGCCGATTCGCAGAGGTCTCCCAACTGCCCGATAATACTGCCGGTGAAACCCAGGATAAGGGCATGACCAACAGGCAGGTCCGGCAGGAAAAGGATCTTGAATGCAATAGTGCCGATAACGCCGCCGGCAATAAGTCCCAGGATTCCCGCTTCAGTCTTTCCCGGACTTACGGTGGGCATAAGTTTAGTTTTACCCCAGGCCTTTCCCGCATAAAAGGCCAGGGTATCCCCGGCAAAGGCCAGGACGAGAACCAGAAAGACCCAGCTTATGCCATCAGGAAACTGACGGATCATGATCAGATGAGAAAAACCGAAAGCCACGTAGAAGAGCCCTGAGATCACCCTCGTCAGGAGATCAAACGCAAATGGCTGGACCCTGGCCTGCCAGAGAAAGAAAAGGAAAATAAGGATTACCGACATGCTAGCCGTGGCGAGGATCACCCGGGGATCGCCCTGGTAAACGGATATATAAAGAAAGCTAGCGGTAGAGATCCCCAGCCACCGCGCAAGGCGATGTTCCTTGCCCAGCACCATCAGATAGAATTCATGAAGGGCCAGAATTAAAACAAGATAGATGAGAGCAGAAAACACGGCAAGATTGCCATAGGCAATAATCCCGATCAATGCAGGCAGGGCTGCCAGGGCGGTAACCCATCTTTTTCTGTGAGACGTCATCCTCAATCCCTGGAAGAGAGCTGGTTGCCTGTAAGACCGAATCGGCGCTGCCTTTTCTGGTAATCCGCAATGGCCTGCAACAGGTTATCCCTGGTGAAGTCTGGCCAGAGGACATCGATAAAATAGAATTCCGTATAGGCCAGCTGCCACAGGAGGAAATTACTCAACCGGTATTCCCCGCTGGTCCGAATAAGCAAATCAGGGTCAGGCATGGAGGCGGTATCAAGATAGCGGGCGAATATGTCCCGGGTTATCTCTTCGGGTTTAATTAGATCATCCGCGACCTCATGGGCAATGCGCCTCACGGCCTTGACTATTTCATCCTGGCTTCCGTAACTGAGGGCGAGATTCAGGGTCATTGATTTGTTGGCCGCAGTCCGGGTTTTGGCCTCTTCCAGTTGCTTGCACAGTTCCGGGTCGAAATGGTCAATATTTCCAATGGTGGTAAGGCGGATATCATTTTCCAGGAGTGCAGGTAGTTCACTTTTCAGGTAGCTGCTCAGAAGTTTCATCAGGCCGGACACCTCAGCCTGCGGTCTCAGCCAGTTTTCCGTCGAAAAGGCGTAGAGGGTAAGATATTCTATGGAGAGTTCACGGCAGGCCTTCACGGTGACGGTTACCGCCTCCGCGCCCTTCATGTGTCCGGAGATCCTTCCCATGGTATGCTTCTCCGCCCAGCGCCCATTGCCATCCATGATGATCGCGATATGACGGGGAAGAGCTTTTGGATCGATTGTTGTCATAGTACCCTTTAAGCTGAAGGCTGAAGGCTGTTAGGCGGGGGGCAAAAAGATAGGCTGAAGGCTATATTTCCATAATCTCTTTTTCTTTAAGCTCGAGGATCTGGTCAACCTTTTCCACATTTTTATCCGTCATCTTTTGAACCTCGTCCTGCGCCTGCCGGAGATCATCTTCGGATAGATCGCCGTCCTTTTTTAAAGATTTGAGTTCCTCATTGGCATCCCGCCGACAATTGCGAATATTGACCTTGCATTCCTCGGCCATCTTCTTCACAATTTTTACCAGTTCCTTCCGTCTGGCTTCGGTCAGAGGGGGAATGGAAATACGAATTATCTTCCCGTCATTCATCGGGTTGAGGCCAAGATCAGACCTCTGGATGGCCTTCTCAACGGCGCCGATTACCGAGGTATCCCAGGGAGAGATGAGGATCTGACGACTTTCCGGTACGGAAAGATTCGCGACCTGATTTAAAGGCGTCGGCTGACCGTAAAAATCAACTTTGATGCCATCGAGCAGCGCCAGGGAAGCCCGTCCAGTTCTTACCTTTTGCAGAGACTTCTCAAAGGCCTTGATGGTCTTCTCCATGTTTTCCGTAAACTGCTCAAAAACAAGTTCCTTCATTTTTTCATTCCTCGACCAGCGTCCCCACTGGATCACCCATTACCACTCTCTTGATGTTTCCTTGCTTAAAGAGGTTAAAGACAATCAGCGGAAGCGCATTATCCCGGCACATGGAAATCGCCGTGGAATCCATCACCTTGAGATATTGGCTCAGGACTTCGGTGTAACTTATTCTCTGATACATCCGGGCGTCCGTGAATTTGGCCGGGTCCTTGTCATAGACCCCGTCCACCTTGGTCGCCTTTATTACCACATCGGCCTTAATCTCCACGGCCCGGAGGACCGCAGCGGTATCAGTGGTAAAGTAGGGATTTCCGGTACCGGAGGCAAAGATGACGATTCGGCCCTTTTCCAGATGCCTCATCGCCTTGCGCTGGATGTAGGGTTCGGCCACTTCCTTGATTTCGAGGGCCGAAAGGACCCGCACCTGCGCCCCCATCTTTTCCATGATATTCTGGATGGCCAGACAGTTGATCACCGTGGCGACCATCCCCATATGGTCCGCCGAGGTTCGATCCATACCTTGAGCGCTGGCCTGAAATCCCCGGAAGATGTTACCGGCGCCCACGACAATGCCGAATTGAACCCCCTGTGACGCCACGTCGATGATCTCGGCGGATATTTCCCTGATCATCTCCGGATCGATTCCATAGGGACGGTTACCCATCAGCGCTTCTCCACTGAGCTTGAGCAACACCCTTTTATATTTAAATTGATCAGCCATTTCGCCTATTCTTAACCCTGACACCTGACCCCTGAATCCGTATAAACAGCTATTTTCCCTCTTCGCCCAGGAGATAACGGGTAAAGCGGCGGACGACTATATTCTCACCTGTCTTGGCAATGAGGTTGTTGATGTGCGTGACTACCGTGACATCGTTATTCTTAATGAATTTCTGGTCCATCAGACATACATCTTCGTAGAACTTTTTCAGCTTCCCCTCGATTATCTTATCCCAGATCTTCTCGGGCTTGCCCTCGGCGCCCGCCTGCTCCCGGTAGATCGCCTTTTCC
>JAXMLI010000206.1:0-5697 GCA_034368785.1 Smithellaceae bacterium
TACAGGCTAAAAGCGTACAGTCTATCCACCTGACAATGGGGGATAGTGTTCTTCAGTCAAGCCAATAAGGGCGAAGCGGATACCCTGCCGCTTCGCCCTTATTGTTTTACTGTTTATGCGTCTCCGCTTCTTCCCAGCCGGTCCACATCTGACGGAAATGGGCAAATGGCGTGTGACCCAAGGTCGCCATGTAGATGTGGACAGACAGAAAGGCAAAAAAGGAGCAGGCGAGAAGATAATGGGCGTCTGCCAGAAACTTAATCCCGCCGATCGCGATGATCCATCCCCGCAGAGGCGCGATATTCAAGAGGAGAAGTCCGGTAATGATCAGGAGGGGTAGAAGCAGGAACATGATCAACAGATAGCTTATCTTTTGGATGGCGTTGAACTTACTGTCCAGCGTGGGGGTATGGGGATTCTGCTGGCCCCGGAAGTAGGCGAAAAAATAAAAGAATGCCTGCCTGAATAATCCCTGTCTGATATCGTCCAGCGTGGGGATGTATTGCTTTAACAGGCCTCTGGCGACAAAGAGGTAGTAAAAAAACCACACGACAAAGGAGAGTGTGACCGTGATGCCGGCGACGTCATGTAGAACAATCGCCGCTTTGTATGTTCCGAAGATGTTGAGATATTCCGGGAATCTTATCTGTATGCCCGTGAGGCAAAGGGTGACGATCCCGAGGGCGTTGAGCCAGTGCCATATTCTCACCGGCGTGGGTGTCAGATATATCCGTTCCTGTGCTTTGGCTGACGACATTTTATCCCTCCTTTCTTCTCTTTCTGGTGAGGAAGCGTAGCGTACCATGAAGGATGGGGACCAGCAATCCTGCCGCCACGATCAGCCCCCCGAGGATGCTCATAGTTGTGTTGCGTGTGAAACCAATCATGTAGAAATCCGGGGTCCCGTAGAGGATGTCCATGATGGCGCCTTTCTCAACGGGCAGGCGGCTGTATGTGCCATCCGGCTCCGGAAAGGCCAGAAAGCTTGCCTGCTGTGCGTTCGGTCCCGAGGCATGGCAGAAGGTGCAATCCCAGCGGTTGTCCAGGGTTTCATAGGTGTGTGTTACCACTTCAGGCATCATGGTTCCCAGGAGTTTAATAGTGCGAGATTGATCGGTTTTATTAAATTTTTTCAGTTCCTCAAGTGAGATGGCGCCATCGCCATTGCTGTCGATAAGCGTAGAGACCTTTTTTCCCTCCGCCAGGAATGGCCGCAAATCGCCGAAAGTGGTCGGCCGGATGCCGTTCCGGGGTGAACGTGAAGTATTTGTCGCCATGTTCAAGAGGATCACATAATTTTTTGCGCCTGTATGACAGCTTATGCAGGGCAAGGCGTCGATGTGGAGCGCCGTATGAGGCAGCCATTTGGAATGGCTCAGGACTATTTTTGAATGTTCATGGCACTTGGCGCACTGAACGTTCAAATCGCGTGCGGATAGGGCCGCGAGCGGTCTCACCGCGTGAGGATTGTGGCAATCGGTGCAGCCGGCGTAATTGCCATGCCCGCTTTTCCCATGCTCGGCAAAGATATCGGCATGACATTCCTTGCAGGACACCCGGGGCGGCCGGCCCCCGTCCGCCGGATGGCGCTTCGTCACCTTGTCATGGCAGCTGACGCACCCGAGGCCAGCGTGGGCCGTAGAATCGAATTTTACCGGATCGATATACAGGTGCGCCCCTTTGCCGATTATGGTCTTGTCACCATGGCAGGCCGAGCAATTATTCGCCGAGGCTTCCACCGCCGGCCACATGAGCAGGGATAAGAGTACCCAAACAAATAAGGCCATGAGATACTTGATCTGACCCATCTATCCTCCTCCACGTTAATATTAACGACCGGTTGCCTGCCACTCCCTTCGGGAAAGGGCCTCGCCAGAGGCGTTCCTGTCGCTCGCCGTGCGCCTGCGCGTCTCTACCACGTAGCATCAGGAGGGTGCAAGAAGAAAACACCATCGTTGTTATGAAAATGTGAATTAACCGTTTATATTGTTGACACTTGACCTCGCGATAATCAACGGATTTTTATTATATTTTTGCTTGCTGTATAAAATCTTAACAAGGCGCTGTAAATAATAATAACACTTTTGGCAGGGCAGTCAATTTACCAGACATTTCAAAGCCTCTCCCTTAAAGGCATAACATCTGGCTTTAATTCATAATAGTCATGTTCCTGCCGCTGATTAGCCGAACTTGTTTAGTTTGGCATAATTATTGGGTTAACAGGGTAAAGGCAAAGATTCATGGGAGTAACGGAAAGCGCAAAAAAGATAAGGAGGGAATGATTATGAAGCTGACAATTTTAATTATTATCGGTGCGTTGGGGGTGGCGATTCCCTTATTATGGATTACGGGGACTTTGACAGCCATTATTTGCTTTATGAGAGAGCGGGGGCGGGTGATACGCAGGAAGGGGGCTTTCTCCCTCAATCCCCCCTTGGGTCTCACCATGGCCGATGGCGGCGATGCCATCGACGAGGAGGAAAAAGATAAGCGGCCGTACACAAGAGGAAAATACCCTTTGTGAGGTCATTGCCCTTCACCGGGTCATGATCCCGGGAACTGCTGGCGTTAAATCATGCTCGGTTCGTTGCCACCCATCCAGGTTTTATGGTGAATCGTGGGGCGCTCCGACCCGAGTCGACGAGAGGAGCTTAATGCCGATGGCGATGGACAGAAGGAGTTTTCTCAGGGGGTTGGGAACGGGAATTGCGGGAGCGGGAGCAGGATGTCTCCTGTCGCCTCGCAAAATTGGGGCGAAGGAAATTGCCGCAGGCAAGGAGTTTATGGGGGTCCTTGTGGACACCACCCGTTGTGGCGGATGTCGAAGCTGCGAATTGGCCTGCGCCGAGGCAAACAAGATGCCAATTCCGGATATAAGCGATACCAGGGCATTCGACCGGATACGGCAGACATCAGAGACGCAATGGACGGTGGTTAACAGTTATAAAACAGAAAAGGGAGAGATTTTTGCGAAAAAGCAATGCATGCACTGCAACCAGCCGGGCTGCGTTGCGGCCTGTCTGGTGAAGGCCATGAAAAAAAGGGAGAACGGGGCGGTGACCTGGGAGGACAATTGCATGGGATGCAGGTATTGCATGATTTCTTGCCCCTTTGACATGCCAAAGTTCGAATATGGCAGCGCGGCTCCTGAAATCCAGAAGTGCACCCTCTGTTGGGAGAAATTGAACAGGGGAGAAAGGCCGGCCTGCGTGGAGGCCTGCCCGGCGGAGGCGCTCACCTTCGGCAGGAGGAGGGAGCTTATCGAGGAGGGAAACAGGCGAATATACGGGGAGGCGGGAAAATACGTTTCCCGCATTTACGGACAGCACGAGGTAGGCGGCGCCGGCTATCTTTATCTTTCCGCGGTTCCCTTTGAACAGCTTGGTTTCCGGACCGATATGGGGACAACGGCTTATCCGGAGTTGAGTAAAGGGTTCCTCTATTCCGTACCCATTGTTCTTCTTCTCTGGCCCGCTTTTTTGCTCGGGGTAAATACCCTGACCAAACGGGAAGGTGAGGTGAAGAACAGTAAAGGAGGAAAACAGTGAGCGCCTTTGACTCGGCAACCTTCGCGACAGAAGAAAAAGGGGGCGTTAAAGAAATTTTCTCCTTCATTCTCAGTGAATTGAAGCCGCGAGGAAAAATCTTAACGACATTCAATGTCATCTCCGCCCCGATCATTCTTCTCGGCGCGCTCCTCATCGTATATCGGCTCGTGGAAGGACTGGGCGCGGTAACCAATCTTTCCCAGGAATTCCCCTGGGGGATCTGGATCGGATTTGACGTTATGGTAGGCGTGGCATTCGCCGGGGGGGCCTATGTCCTGACCTTCGCGGTCTATGTACTCCGAGCGGACAAATACCATTCCATCATCAGGGCAACGGTCTTGAACGGCTTACTGGCCTACGTCTTCTACGCCGGAGCAATTTTCCTCGACCTTGGCCGCTGGTGGAATATCGCCAATCCGCTCTTTGGCAATGAATTCGGGGCGAATTCCGTACTCTTCCTTATTGCCTGGCACTTTTTGCTTTACATGCTGGCCGAGTTCGTCGAATTCTCTCCGGCCATCGCCGAGTGGCTCGGCATGAGAAAAGTCAGAAAATTCCTCGGCCGGCTTACCGTGGGCGCGGTGGTAGTTGGAATCGCCCTCTCCACGCTTCATCAGGCGGGCCTCGGGGCGCTCTTTATGATGGCCAAGGATAAGATCCATCCCCTGTGGTACACGGAATTTATCCCCGTGCTGTTCTTTGTTTCCAGCATCTTTGCTGGACTTTCGATGGTGATCTTTGAAGGAACGATCAGTCACCGGGTCTTCAGTAGTCAGATAGGCCAAGAGGATCATGCGGCGTATGACGGGATCATAATCGGTTTGAGCAAGGGATGTGCGGTATCCCTGTTTGTCTATTTTTTCGCGCACCTTCTCATCTTCATTCACGGATGGCACTGGTCCTATATCGCTACTCCCATGGGGTACTGGTATCTTACCGAGATTGTCGGACTGGTGGCCATTCCCTGCGTCATGTTCTTCCAGGCGGTGCGCTCGGGAAACCTTCTTGTGATCCGGATCGCCGCCATCCTGACCATGATCGGAATTATCGTCAATCGGCTGAATATCTCCATCATCGCCTATAAGTGGTGGATACCCTTTAGTGAACGTTACTTCCCGTCCTGGATGGAAATTGTCATCACCCTGGCGATAATATTTGCCGAGGTCTGGGTGTTCAGATGGATTGTTACCCGGATGCCAGTGTTTGGAAAACCACCCGCATGGGCGGAAGAAAGACATTAAAAAACCGGAAACAGGAGACAGGTTATGGAAGGTTTCACCTATGTTGACATCTTTGCGACCAAGGGTATTGAATATCTGCTGGTCATCGGCGCGCTGCTCCTTTTTATTCCCTTCTGGAGAATGGTGAGCAGACCGGGAACGGCCAGGCAGGAGACCATAGAGACTGTAGTTCCGGCAATCGGCGGGTGGTTTCATCTTCCGTCCGAAGGGATGTTCTATCATCAGGGACATAGCTGGGCAAGGCCCGAGGGCGGGAACCTAGTCAGCGTGGGGATCGACGACTTTGCCCGGAAGCTCGTGGGAAAGATCGATGTGTTGCAATTGCCGCCCGTGGGTTCCCGGCTTACCCAGGGTGAAAAGGCCTGGCGCTTCCTTGCAGGTTCAAAATCCCTCGATATGCTCTCGCCCGTGGATGGGAAAATCGTCGCCAGAAACGAGGGTCTGATAGGATCACCGGAGAAGATCGGTAAAGATCCTTACGGCCAGTCATGGCTATTGAAAGTTGAGGTTCCCAGACTCTCGTCGAACCTGAAGAATTTATTGTCGGGAGCGCTTGCCGGAAAATGGCTGGAAGGGGTGAGGGAAAATCTGCTTGCCCGGATGAATTACAATCTGGGCTCCCTGTCCCAGGACGGTGGCGTACCCGTTGAGGGAATCGCAAGAAGTTTGGATCGGGAAAGATGGGATGAGCTAGTAAGGGAGTATTTTCTGATCTCCTGAAAGACCAGGAGAGAGTAAAAATGGGTTTCACGATGAGCAGCGGAAAAAATATAAGCTATCCTCTAATCCCCAATGAAGAGCGAAAGTGCGTCTGGATGACCACGGGATTGATATCCTATAAACTCTGCGATAAAGACTATCAGTGTGAAACATGTCCCTTCGACCAGGCCATCAAAAATGAGGACGGC
>JAXMLI010000207.1:0-5634 GCA_034368785.1 Smithellaceae bacterium
GAGTAATGCACATGCTGAAGAAGATACTGATTGCCAATCGAGGGGAAATCGCCGTCCGGATCATGAGAACCTGCCGGGAGATGGGAATCCTCACCCTGGCCGTTTATTCCGAGGCGGACCGGGGGGCGCTGCACGTCCAAACGGCCGATGAGGCGGTCTTCATCGGCCCGGCGGAGCCACAGGAAAGCTACCTCAATATCGACCGGATCATCGCGGCGGCGCGCCTTGCCGGGGCTGAGGCAATCCACCCCGGCTACGGGTTTCTGTCGGAAAACGCCGCCTTCGCCAGGCGCTGCGAGGCCGAGGGGATAATCTTCATCGGACCGCCCTCCGGGGTGATCGAGGCCCTGGGGGATAAGACCCGCGCCCGGACGATGATGCAAGGGGGAGCGGTCCCGATAATTCCCGGCATGGTCAACCCGGAGGACGATCTGGAGAAGCTCGCCGTCCGGGCCGCGGAAATCGGCTACCCGGTGCTCATCAAGGCCGCGGCCGGCGGCGGCGGCAAGGGAATGCGGGTTATCTCGGCCCCGGAAGAACTCGCGGGCGCGTTCGCCGAGGCCTCAAGTGAGGCCCTCCGCGCCTTTGGCGACGGCGCTGTTTACCTGGAAAAATACCTTGCCCGTCCCAGGCATATCGAGATCCAGATCCTGGCCGACCGGCAGGGCAACATGATCCATCTCGGGGAAAGGGAATGCTCGATCCAGCGGCGACATCAGAAAATCATCGAAGAGACCCCCTCCCCGGCCATCAGCCCCGGGTTGCGGGAGGAGATGGGACAGGCGGCCCTGAACGCCGCCCGGACGGCGGGCTATGTCAATGCGGGAACGGTGGAATTTCTCCTTGATGAAGAGGGCCGTTTCTATTTTCTCGAGGTCAATACCCGTCTCCAGGTGGAACATCCCATCACCGAGGCCATCACCGGCCTCGATCTGGTGCGGGAACAGATCAACATCGCCTGTGGTCTCCCCTTGTCCTACAGGCAGGAGGATATCCGCGCCCAGGGACATGCCATCGAATGCCGGATCTACGCGGAAGACCCCGAAAGGTCGTTCCTCCCCTCTCCCGGCGAAATAATCTACCTGAAGGAACCCGCCGGACCGGGGATCCGGGTGGATTCGGGGATCTATGGGGGCTTTGCCGTGCCGTCCGCCTATGACCCGATCCTGAGCAAACTCATTGTCCATGCCGCAGACCGGAGGCAAGCCATCGACAGGATGCTGCGCGCGCTTAACGAGTATGTGGTCCTCGGGATCAAGACCTCCATCCCCTTTCTCCGGGAGGTAATCGGTTCCGAGGCCTTTCGCCGGGGCGCGACCCACACCATGCTGATCGACGATCTTTTCAGCCCCTGGCAGCCCAAGCGTGAAATGGCCGATCTGGCCTGTCTCGCCTATGCCGCGTCCCGGGAGGCTCCTCGCAAATACCAGACGGATGCCCCCGCCCGCGGGGAACACCCCTCCCCCTGGGAAACTATCGGCAACTGGTCCCTGTAAGGAGGAACCTATGACGACTCCGTAAAAAGTCCGGATACTGCGTTGCGCTGCATCCTTCGTCACTGCGGCGTACCTATTAGTACGCCTCATTCCTCAGGATTTGCGCGCCTTGTCTGCGGCCTTTTTACGAAGCCGTCCCGAAACAAACATTTTTATGACTTATCACGAGGTAGTCAATTATGGAATATCGACTCATGCTCAATGAGGAGGAAAGGATCTTCACGGTTACCCCCCGACCAGCCGGGGAGGGCAAGATCGCCCGGCTGGAAGGAAGGGAATATTGTTTCCGGTCTCTCTCTATCAACGCCAACGAATTGCTCCTGGAGGTGGATGGCAGACTGGTTCCGATCTTTATCGCCACGGAGGGGTCAAAAACCCATATCTCCCTCCGGGGAGAGACCTACCTGCTGGAGGATCAGGCCGCCCTGCGGGTGAAAAGAAAAGAGAGACCCCATGATCTGGCCAGGCAGGTGACGCCCCCCATGCCCGCGGCGGTAATCCGGATTCTGGTGATCGAAGGAGCCAGGGTGGAGCGGGGAGAGGCCCTGCTGGTGGTAAGCGCGATGAAGATGGAATCCACCCTCGCGGCCCCCTATCCGGGCCTGGTCAAAAAGATAAATACCACGCTGGGGGCGCAGGTGAAACCGGGGGATATCCTGGTGGAAATCGAGCCGGAGGAAGAAAATGGAGACTGAACTTCTCTATGAGGTAAAGGAAAAAGTGGCCTGGCTGACCATCAACCGGGAATCCCGGCGCAATGCCATCAGCCAGACCCTCATGATCGAAATCATGAAGCGGCTGGAGGAGATCGCGGATGATCCCGCGATCAGCGCCGTCTGCATCACCGGCATCGGAGACAAGGCCTTCTGCAGCGGGGCCGATCTGGCCTCCACCCTCGGGAGCGGAGACATCAAGGCCGGAGTGGCCAATTATGCCCTGCTCTTAAAGAAGATGGCCCGGATGGAAAAACCCATGCTCGCCCGGGTGAATGGCTCCTGCCTTGCCGGCGGCTTGGGATTCATGCTCAGTTGCGACATTGTCATCGCCCGGGACGACGCCTACTTCAGCACCCCGGAGGTGAATGTGGGAATCTTCCCCATGATGATCGGGGCCTTGATCTATCGCCATGTGGGACGGAAGAAGGCCATGGAAATGGTCCTCACGGCCCGCCGGATCGAGGCTGCGGAGGCGGAGCAGATCGGTCTAATCACCCGGGCGGTCCCGCCGGCGAAACTGGACGAGGCGGTGGAAGAGACCCTCATGATCATTACGGAAAAGAGCCCGCTCGGGATCACGATGGGCAAGAAGGCCTTCTACAACATGGCCGATCTGCCCCTCGAGGAGGCGCTGGATTACCTGGCGGAAAGACTCACCGAGGTCATCGCCACAGAAGACGCCGCCGAGGGAATCACCGCGTTCCTGGAAAAACGAAAACCCATCTTCAAGGGGAGATAGACCGCCATTTTCAGGTGTAGGGTGCGTTAGCGGAGCGTAACGCACCAAATTATCCGGTGCGTTACGGCAAAAAGACGCCTAACGCACCCTACATTTCTAACTTTGAACCCGAGCAGCTACAGGAAAGGAGAACGTCATGCCTTCATTATGGATCAAGGATAACTTCGATTTTGAGCGTCCCTGCATGATCACCTGCGCCCTTTCCGGCGTGGTGGCCAACCGGGAGCAATGCCCCGCCATCCCCTATACCCCGGAAGAGTACGCCGCGGAGGCGAAGCGCGCCTACGAGGCCGGGGCCGCGGCGGTTCACATTCACGCCAGGAAACCGGACGGTTCCCCTTCCTACGAAATCGCCGATTACCGCCGCATCTACGAGGCCGTCACCGCCGCCTGCCCGATCATCATCAATTTTTCCACCGGCGCGATCGGCATCCCGGTGGAGACGAAAATCGCCCCTGTCAAGGCCATCAGGCCGGCCATTGCCGCGCTGAACATGGGTTCGATGAACTATGCCAAGTATAATCCGGGGAAAAAGAAATTCGTTTTTGATTTTGTCTTCCCCAATCCCTTCACGGAGATCATCGCCCTGGTGACCGCCATGAAGGAAGTCGCGGTAAAACCGGAACTGGAGTGCTTCGACGCGGGCCATATCGGCAACAGCTTCCCCCTGATCGACATGGGACTCATCTTGCCCCCCTATCAGTACAGCCTCATCATGGGTGTGCTGGGCGGGATTCCGCCGACGGTGGAAAACCTCGTCCAGCAGGTGCGGCTCCTGCCGCCCCGGAGCGACTGGCAGGTGATCGGTATCAGCGACGACCAATGGCGGATGTTAGCCGCCGGGATCGGCCTGGGCGGCAACGTCCGGGTGGGACTGGAGGACAACTTCTATCTCACTCACGGGGTAATGGCGAAGAGCAACGGCGAACTCACCGAAAAGGCCGCCCGGATGATCCGGGACCAGGGCCGGCAGGTGGCAACGGCGGCCCAATGCCGGGAGCGTCTGGGTTTGGTCCATGTGTAACGGCCTCATCTGATTGCGTGTTTGTTACTACTCAGGTAGATGGACTGCAGGAACACCTCAGGCGAAACAATTTATCATGGGTCAGGCGTCCCGCCTGACATGCGATGATTTATGGTTTCCGCCATTTGCTTGACCGGTCAGGCGGGACGCCTGACCTATTTTGTTACTCCCCCTTCAAGGGGGAGGTTAGGAGGGGGGGTGTTAGTGGCGGCACTGTCATGTGACCCCATCCCCACCCCGACCCTCCCCTTGAAGGGGAGGGAGACTGAACCTCAGCCCCTTGTGAGCGTCATGCGCGTAACCATCGCTCCACGGACGCAAGGCCCTGAACTGACCCGATCAACAAAAGGAGATCCCCATGGATTTTTCCCTCACCGATGAGCAGCGGATGTTTCGGGAAACGGTATATCGCTTCGCGCGGGAAGAGCTCTATCCCCTTTGTGAAGAGGCGGACCTGAAGGGCGAGTTCAGCTTCGAACTCTGGCAGAAAATGGGAAAGATGGGGCTTTTGGGCCTCCCTGTTCCGGAGGAATACGGCGGCCAGGGGGCGGACATCGTCACCTGCTGCCTCGCCGGCGAGGCCGTGGGCCATGCCGGGGTGGACGGCGGCCATACCCTCGCCTGGGGGGCCCATACCTACCTCTGCGCCGTAAACATCCTGCAGCATGGCACGGAAGAACAGAAAAAGAGGTACCTGCCCCGTCTCGCCACGGGCGAATGGATCGGCTGCATGGCCCTGACCGAACCGGGCTGCGGTTCCGATGCCGCTGCCATCACCACCCAGGCGGTAAGGAAGGGGGATCGGTATATCCTCAACGGCGCGAAGACCTTCATCACCAATGCCCCGCTGGCCGAGGTATTCGTAGTCTTCGCCACTTTGGATAAAGCGCTTAAACACAAAGGGATGACCGCCTTCATCGTCGATCGTGATACTCCGGGCCTCGCTACGGGGAAACCGATGCACAAGATGGGTTGTCGTTGCTCCACCACCTCGGAGATATTCTTCGAGGACTGCGAGGTACCGGCGGAAAACTGTCTCGGTGGCGAGGGCATGGGCTGGCTGATCGCGCTCGGGGGGGTGGAATGGGACCGGAGCACCCTCCTCGCCCCCTACCTGGGGGGGTCTATGTTCTCCCTGGACTGCTGCGCCCGTTACGCCAACGAACGCCGGGCCTTCAACCGGCCCATCCGGGACTTCCAGTCGATCCAGAACAGGATCGCCGATATGAAGATATTCAGTGAGGTCGCCCGGCTCGCCGTTTACCGGGTGGCCGCCGCCAAGGATAACGGGATTCACCTCAACCCCCTCCTGGCCGCAGTGAACAAGATGTACCTGGGAGACCGGGGCTTCGAGATGTCCTCCGCCGCGGTGGATCTCTTCGGCGGTTATGGCTACATCCACGAATATCCGGTGGAACGGGGTCTCCGTGACGCTAAACTCGGGCAACTGGGCGGGGGCACCTCGGACATCATGCGGATGATTGTGTCACGGATTATGATGATGTGAATATGACGACTTCGTAAAAAGCGACCCACGCCGCCCGGCGGCCCCACATCGACGAGTAACTTGCCTTTGAATTTTGGAGGGCCACGCTCCGTCGTGGCCGAAAGGCTTTGGATATTGCACTACCTGCCGCGGACGCGACGGAGCGCGTCCCT
>JAXMLI010000208.1:0-7779 GCA_034368785.1 Smithellaceae bacterium
AGGCCGGAGGGGGGCAAAGGCAAGACAACTTTGTGCCTTTGCCCCTCTTAACCTGTGTAGTTACATTCACCCTACCCCAGAATCGCCTTCAGGTCCTCATCGGGAGTTCCGATAGGCTTGATATCGAAGTTATCCACCAGGACCTTCAGCACATTCGGGGTGATAAAGGCCGGCAGGGTTGGCCCCAGGCGGATCCCTTTGATTCCCAGGTGCAGCAGGGTCAGCAGGATGGAAACGGCCTTCTGCTCGTACCAGGAGAGGATCATCGACAGGGGAAGGTCATTAACCCCCACATTGAAGGCCTTCGAGAGGGCCACGGCAATCTGGATCGCCGAGTAGGCGTCATTGCACTGTCCCACATCGAGCAGACGGGGAATCCCGCCGATATCGCCCAGGTCCTTGTCGAAGAAACGGAATTTACCGCAGGCGAGCGTCAGGATGATCGTATCCTTCGGCGTCTTTTCCACAAATTCGGTGTAGTAGTTCCGCCCGGGTTTTGCCCCGTCGCAACCGCCCACGAGGAAGAAGTGGCGGATTGCGCCGGACTTGACCGCCTCGATTACCTTGTCCGCCACGCCCAGAACGGCGTTTCTGGCGAAGCCGACCATAACCTCCTTACCCCCTTTATCCTCGGCGAATCCCGGCAGGGACAGGGCCCGATCAATGACGGCCTTGAAATCCGGTCCCTGGACATGAGCCACCCCGGGCCAACCAACGGTTCCCGTGGTGAAGATGTTATTCTGGTACGCCTCTTTCGGACGCTGGATGCAATTGGTGGTCATCAGAATCGCCCCGGGGAAGGCGGCAAACTCGGCCGCCTGGTTTTGCCAGGCGGTGCCGTAATGACCGTAGAGGTGAGAGTACTTTTTCAAACCGGGGTAGCCGTGGGCGGGCAGCATCTCGCCGTGGGTGTAGATATTGATCCCCTTGCCCTCGGTCTGTTTCAGCAGGTTTTCCAGGTCGATCAGATCATGTCCCGAAACGAGAATGGCCTTTCCCTTTTTCTGGCCCAGGGGAACCTTCGTGGGCGCCGGATGGCCGTAAGTCTCCGTGTGTCCCGCATCGAGAAGTTCCATGGCCCGGAGGTTAAGCTCGCCGCATTTCAGGACGAGACCCACCAGATCGCCCAGGGCAAGATCTTTTCTCACCGTGGCGACAAGTCCCTCCTGCAGGAAGGAATACACGGCCTGATCCTCCTTGCCCAGGAGGCCGGCATGGTGGGCGTAGGCGCCCACTCCCCGGAGACCGAAGAGGAGGATATGCTGGAGCGAGAGGATGTCCGGGTTCACGGTCGGGTCTGATTTCAGGCCCACCTTTTGTCCCTGGGCGATCAGACCTTCTTTGGTCCCCGCCGGTTTTTCCTGGGCGGCGACCTTGCCCCCGGCGGCGGTTACCTTCGCCGCAAGTTCCGCCCGCAGCTTCGCTGTTTTTTCGATCAGGGCGACAAATCTTTCGGCGTCAAAATCCACGTTGGTAAGGGTGGAGAAGAGTCCCTCGCTGATGAACCTGTCTATTCCCTGGTCCGCGACCCCTGCCCTGCGTCCGTCGAGGGCGACCTGGGATAACCCGATCATCCCGTAGGTCAGGAGGTCCTGAAGCGCGGCTACCTCCGAATCCTTGCCGCATACCCCGCCTTTAGTGCATCCTTCGCCCCGGGCGGTCTGTTCACACTGGTAGCAAAACATCTTTTTCTCTTCCATCTTTCTGCTCCTTTCGTTAAATGATTTAATATGAACTACCTGAGCCGCCTTGTAGCATTGTTGCGTGGGCCATGCCTTGACTCAAGTCAAGACTGCGGCAGCAATATACCATTATTTAATACTCAACCAAAGCAGCAACGAGAGAAAGATTCAGTCTTGAGTGGCGGAGTTAAGACGAACATTGCCTGCGCATGAGTCTTTTGCAAAACTCCTGCGGACGCGACGGAGCGCGTCCCTCCAGTCTCCAAAACAGGCCATTTTCGGCGTCTTTTGGAGGGCCTAGCGAAGTCGTGGCCGTCTTTACCCTGCGTCTTGCAATTGGCTCCCCCTGTAACTGAAACTTTACGCAACGAGGGAAAATAGGCTTGACGGAAATCGCCGCCAGGTGATAGTCCGATACTGCCTAACTTCAGGAGTAGCATGAAAACTGTAGATTTCATAGCGGGGATTCCCCTTTTTCAGGGACTGCCCCGGGAGCAACTCGAGGCCCTGGCGCGGATCGTCATTACCCGCCCTTTCAAAAAAGGGACCGTGATCTTTCGCGAGGGAGAAGAGGGGAGTGGATTTTATGTCCTGACGAGGGGGGAGGTTAAAATATTCAAGTTGTCCCCGGAGGGAAGGGAACAGATCCTTCATATCTTCCGCCCGGGAGAACCTTTTGGCGAGGTGCCGGTATTTTCCGGCGAGAATTATCCCGCCTTTGCCGAAACCCTTTCCGCGAGTGAAGCGATCTTCTTCCCGCGAGCCGATTTTCTCGCCCTTCTCTCCCGGACGCCGTCATTGGCGCTGAATATGCTCGCCATCCTCTCCCGGCGGCTCCGCAACTTCAGTCACCTGATCGAAGACCTGTCTCTCAAGGAGGTTCCCGGCCGCCTGGCGGCCTATCTGATTTACAGCGGTAAGGCCAGGGAGACCCTGCTGGTGGAGATCCCCATGACCAAGAACCAGCTGGCGAGCCTCCTGGGGACAATCCCGGAAACCCTTTCCCGGATCTTGACGAAATTATCCCGGGAGGGATTGATTCGGCAGTTGAACCATCGCCAGATCGCCATCCTGGATTACCAGGGACTGGAGGAACTGGCCCAGGGAGAAAGACGGCTGGCGTGAGCCGGGGGAAAATTATGTGTTTGTTGCTCTTTTCTTATGACTCTCACCCTGATTATCGTCTGATCCTGGCGGCCAATCGGGATGAATTCTACGCCCGTCCCACCGCCCGGGCGGCCTTTTGGGATGATGACCCGCAGGTTCTGGCCGGGAGGGATCTGCGGGGCGGGGGCGCCTGGCTGGGGATTACCAGGCAGGGGAGATTTGCCGCCCTGACCAACTTCCGGGATCCGGCCTCCCTGCGGGAAGACGCGCCCAGCCGGGGATGGCTGGTCCTGGACTACCTGTCGGGCCGGGAAGCGCCCCGGGCGTATCTTGAGGGGGTTGCGGCGAGGGCCGGCGATTACAATGGTTTCAATCTGATAGCGGGAGATCGAAAAAGACTCTGGTATTATTCCAACAGGGGCGGGCGGGAGGAAATAAGTCCGGGCATCCATGGCCTCAGCAATCATCTCCTCGATACGCCCTGGCCGAAGGTGGAAAAGGGAAAGGCGGCCCTGGCGAGGCTGACGGAAAAAGCCGGCGCGCTTACCCCGGAAGACGTTTTCTCCTTCCTTGCGGATGATTCCCGACCGGCGGACTCGCTGCTTCCGGACACCGGCGTTGGTTTGGCCTGGGAAAGGACCCTTTCCCCCGTCTTCATCACCAGCCCCTCCTATGGTACGCGTTCTTCCACCGTGATTCTGATAGACCGGGAGGGGCAGGTGACCTTCGCCGAACGAACCTTTAATGGCGGCCCGGCGGTGGGAGATGTAGTATATCAATTTGGATTGGATTAGGAAAAATGAGTGAACGGGAATATCCCCACCTTTGACTTCTTCGAACCTGATTCCCACGGGCGGCTCCGCTTCCCATTTTTTTTCTTGACAGGGTTTTCTCAATAGGGTAGTCGGACTATCCAGTCTTACCGGTCAGACCAATTCATGGGGAAACCGATGACATTTGAAAAGATCAGCCAGGCAAAATTCAAGAAAAAAAGTTCGTTCATCGCCGATCAGATCCTTAAAATGATCAACTCCGGCCACTACCCGGCGGGAAGCAAGCTCCCCTCGGAGCGGGTCATTACGGAACAGATGGAGGTCAGTCGTCCCTCCTTGCGGGAGGCGATCAGCGCCCTGCAGAACGTGGGCATCCTGGAAAGTCGTCCCGGAGACGGAACCTATGTGTGCCACTCGGTCGCCCCGGGAAGGCTCTTTAGTCAGGCCCTCTCAGTCCTTGAGGAATGCGACAGCCCCTTTGAAAATATGCAGGCCCGCAAGGTGGTCGAGAGCGGCGCGGCCCGGCTGGCCGTCGAGGTCGCCTCGGATGAAGATCTTTTCGCACTAAAGGCCATCTGGGACAGGAAGTGTGAGCTTGGGCGACAGGGAGATCTGGAAGACTACCTGCGTTATGGGAAAGAGTTTCACCTGGCCATTGCCCGGGCGACAAAAAACCGGATCATCGAAGGGATCATGGAAAGGCTGCTGGATCTGACCATGCAGCCTCTATGGATAAATCTGCGCCGGGATTACTTTCGCAATGATCTGGTCAGGTTCTCTCTGATGCTCGATATCCATGACCGGATCGTGAAGGCGATCTGCCGGCGGGATGCCGATAGCGCCGTGCGCGAGCTGGAATACCACTTCGACATCCAGATTGAGCAGATCTATAATCAGGCGGATGATAATGGCTATGGACGTAAGCCGCAGCAAAATAATACGGTAATAAACGGGAAAGGGGGCTGAGCGGAGACAGAATAGTTAAGTAAAAATGGTGCAAGTCTGGTCGAGTGTCATTTTGTTAACTGTCGATTGTTAGTCGGAGGGATTCTCGGATCCGCCGATAAACGGACCATTCAGGGAGGAAAAAATGAAGGACCTGTGTAAATCATTTATTTTATTTTTAGTTGTTTTGTTTGCTGTTGCCGGGGCGGGAGTCGCCTTTGGACAGGGCCAGTTTCCCGTAAAGCCCGTGACGATCATCGTCCATGCCGGCGCCGGCGGCGGCAGCGATATATTTTCCCGGACCCTGGCCGCGTCTTTTGAGAAGGACAAGATCCTTCCCCAGCCGATCGTGGTGGAAAATAAACCGGGCGGCAGCGGCGGCATCGCCTTTGCCTATGTGGCGAATAAGAAGAAAGACCCCTACTTTATGGTCACCGCCGTCACCAGTTTCATGACCACCCCCCTCATGGGTCTCACCCCCGTGGGCATCAAGGATTTCACCCCCATTGCCAATCTGGCCTTTGATGAGTACATGCTTGTCGTTAGCGCCAATTCCCGGTTTAAATCGATGAAGGATATTGTGGCCGAGGGCAAGGCCAACCCGAAAAAGATCACCGTGGGCGGGACTCAGCTCGGCTCCTCCGACTCGATCTGCACCTATCTGCTGGAAAAGGAAGCGGGGATAAGACTCAATTATATCGTGTTCAACAGCGGCGGCGAGGTTAATGCGGCCCTCCTGGGCGGTCATGTGGATATCGCCGTTGCCAACCCGGGAGAGGCACTGGAGCTTTACAAGGCCGGCAAGGTCCGGGTCCTGGGTGTTTATGCGGAGAAGCGACTGGCCGGCGCCCCGGATGTTCCCACGATGAAGGAGCAGGGGATCAATGCCGTTTACGTCCAGAACCGCGGACTCTGCGCCCCGGCGGACATCCCGGCGGACGCCCGGAAGGTTCTCGAAGAAGCCATGTTGAAGTACACGAAAACGGAAACCTTCAAGAAGTATCTGAAAGACAACATGCTCTCCGAGGCCTATCTGGACAGCGCCGGATTCGGTAAATTTCTCGATGAGTGGAACGTGAAGTACGCGACAATCCTCAATGAGATGGGGCTGCTCAGGAAGAAGTAGTTTTTATATGAGAATACAGGAGTCAGAATACAGAATACAGAAGAAAAACGACGCCATGTTTATTCTGACTCCTGAATTCTGACTCCTGACTCCTGACTCCTGAAAGGCGGAAGTCTAATGAAGAAAGCAGATTTGATTACCGGTATTGTCCTTTTGGCCCTGTCAGGCTTTGTCCTCTTTAAGTCCTGGCTGATGCCGGAGTCCATGACCTTTGGTCCGGGGCCCGCATTTCTTCCCGGCTGGCTGGGGGTGATTCTCGCGGGGCTGGCGACGATTTTGATTGTCGGCGCCTGGCGGCGAAGCCCCGATGCCCTGGATAAGAACCCCTTCCCCGGTGGCAAGGAGCTCTTGGCAGTCGGCAAGATTCTGGGCGGCCTGGCCGTCTTCGCCCTCTTGATGGAGACCCTTGGTTTTATTGTCAATACCTTTTTATTTGTCCTTTATCTCATGCGGGCTTCCCAGCGGGAGCCTTGGCCCAAGGCCGCCCTGATTGCCGTTCTCACGACGGGGGGCCTCTACCTGGTCTTTCAGGTTCTGCTGTCAATAGCACTGCCCAGGAATATGTTCGGATTCTAGCTAAACGTCGGGAGGTAGGATTTTGGAAATACTTAATCAATTAATGATGGGATTTCAGGTGGCCTCCACCTGGGAGAACCTGCTGTTCTGTTTCATGGGCACCCTCTTTGGCACCCTGATCGGCGTACTCCCCGGCATCGGCCCCACCACGGGGGTGGCGATTCTGATCCCCATCACCTTCGGGTTGAATCCGACGACGGCGATCATCACGATGGCCGGGGTCTATTACGGGGCGATGTTCGGCGGGGCGACTACCTCAATTCTGCTGAATGTCCCCGGAGAATCGGCCTCGGTGATGACCTGCATGGACGGCCATCCCCTGGCCAAGCAGGGCCGCCCGGGTCCGGCGCTGGGGATGGCGGCCATGTCTTCCTTTATCGGCGGCACCTTCGCGATTGTGCTGCTGACGTTCCTGGCCCCGACCCTGGCCAGTTACGCCGTGTCCTTTGGCCCCCCGGAGTATTTTGCCCTGACCTTGATGGGTTTGACTTTGGTTTCCTCGCTGGGAGGAGATTCGCCGCTCAAGGGTCTCGTCAGCGGTGTGCTGGGGCTTCTCGTGGCCTGCATCGGCATCGACGCGATCAGCGGGGTGTCCCGTTTCACCTTCGGCAGCATGTACATGCTCGACGGGGTGGATTTCATCGGCGTGGCCGTGGGTCTTTTCGCCCTCTCGGAGATCCTGGAGAATATCGAGGGTCCCATGGAGCAGCTCGTTTCGAAAACGAAACTCCGGATCAGGACCCTCTTCCCGAATCTTCAGGACTGGAAGGATTCCTACAAGACGATCATCCGGGGCTCTTTTATCGGGTTCTTTGTGGGGGTGCTGCCCGGCGCCGGGGCCACGATCGCTTCCTTTATGTCCTATGCCACGGCGAAGAAGCTAAGCAAGCATCCCGAAAAATTCGGGAAAGGGGCGATTGAAGGCGTGGCCGCGCCGGAATCGGCGAATAACGCGGCGGCCGGCGGCGCGATGGTTTCTCTGCTTACCCTGGGGATTCCCGGTTCTGGTACCACGGCGGTCCTCCTGGGGGCGCTGATCATCCACGGCATGCGGCCCGGTCCCATGCTCTTTACCTCCAATCCGGAGTTTGTCTGGGGACTCATCGCGAGCATGTATATCGGCAACATCATGCTCATCATCCAGAACATGCCCATGATTGGCCTGTGGGTCAGGCTCCTCAAGATTCCCTACAAGGTGCTGTTGCCGGTGATTATTACCATCTCCGCTGTCGGGGTATATGTCACGGACAACAATATCAGCGACGTCTGGGTGATGTTTGTCTTCGGGGTAGTCGGCTACGTGATGAGAAAGATGAAGTACCCGGCGGCCCCGCTCGTGCTGGCCCTGGTCCTGGGTCCCATGGTGGAGCGGTCGCTGCGTCAGTCCCTGACCATTTCTCACGGGGATATCGGGATATTCTTCTCCCGTCCCATCTCGGCGACCTTGATAACCATTGCCTTGCTTTCCCTCTTCGCGCCCCTTCTCCGGACCATGTGGATCAGGTACAAAAAAGGGAATGCCGCAGTGTAATCCTGGCGAGGGAGGATTGAGGAACGCCTGGGAGAGTTT
>JAXMLI010000209.1:0-38584 GCA_034368785.1 Smithellaceae bacterium
GTCGAAAAATAGACCAACTGCGACGGCTATGTAAAAAGTTCCGCAGGCAAGGCGCACAAATCCTGAGGAATGAGGCGTCGGGGGAGGGGGCTTGTTCCGGAAGCCCAAAGGGATCGGAACGTGTCCCCGGAACACGCCGCAAGCCTGCCCCCGCGAAGGCGGGGGAGGGATGAAGCGCAACACAGCATCCGGACTTTTTACGAAGTCGTCAGACAATCATATTTTGGGTAACGACAATGGGAAATGATTTGGACAGCATACTTGGCGTAGCGCATGAGCTGACAAAAGAAGATTTGATTTATCTGCTTGATCTCGCGGATGAGACTTCCCTTGAAAAGTTATACCGCCACGCCTATCAGATAAAGCTGCGGCATGTGGGTAACAAGGTTTATTTCCGAGGTCTCATCGAGTTTTCCAATATCTGCCGCAAAAACTGTTTCTACTGCGGGATAAGGAGAGACAACGACAAGGTGGAACGGTTCGAAATGACCGCGGAAGAGATCCTCTCCGCGGCAAAATGGGCATACGAAAGCGGCTATGGTTCAGTTGTCCTGCAAGCAGGCGAGCGAGAGGACAAAAAATACATTTCGTTTGTAGAGAAAATACTTCAGGAAATTAAAAAATTCAGCCACGGAGAGCTGGGCGTCACCCTTTCGCTGGGAGAACAGAGCAGGGATACGCTGGAGAGGTGGTTCGAGGCCGGCGCCCACCGGTACCTGCTCAGAATTGAAACGTCAAACGGGGAACTTTACCGGCGGCTCCATCCCGATGATCATGATTTCGCCAGCAGACTCCAGACCCTTAAACACCTCGCCGAGATCGGTTATCAGGTGGGAACGGGGGTCATGATCGGCCTGCCCGGTCAGACCACGGAAGACCTCGCGGACGATATCCTCTTTTTTAAGGAACAGGACGTGGCCATGATCGGCATGGGTCCCTATGTGATCCATCGGGACACCCCCCTGGGCCAGGAATTTCGGGGAAGTCTCCGAAGCAATGATGAGCAGTTGACCCTCGCCCTTAAGATGATTGCCGTAACAAGAATCTACCTCCGAGACGTGAATATCGCCTCCGCCACGGCCCTCCAAGCCCTGAATGAAACAGGCCGGGAACTGGGCCTCCAGGCAGGCGCGAACATCATCATGCCCAATATAACGGATGTGAAATACCGGGCGTCATACCAGCTTTACGATGGCAAACCCTGCATCAACGAGAATGCCTCCCACTGCATAAACTGTCTGCGGTCCAGAATATCCGCTATCGGCGAGGAGATCGCCTTCGGCCAGTGGGGCGATTCCCCTCATTTTAAATCAAAGAAAGATAAGGGTACGTAGCAGCGCAACCGGGCGGGAAAGAGGGTTGGAACAGCTGGTGTAGTGTTATATATCGGGCCGGGGGAGCTTTGCGAGGGTGAAGAGGGTTTCAAAGCGGAAAAGGGTGGTTCTCCGAGAGCAAAGGAGGAGTCAGCTGTAAATCTCCCGGAAAACCACCCTGTTGTTGTTTGACTAGCTTAGCTCTTCAGGAAACGGCCGCCAAATTTAGCGGGTTTCCCCTCGGGACCGGGCGCGCCGTCAGCCTTGCAGCGGCCACCCCACCGTGAACCGGGGCCAGGGCCGCCAAAGCCGGCTCTGATTTTATCCCGCTGTTCCTGCGTGAGGATCTTGTTTATCTCCAGCTTATAAGCGGTCATCTTGTCCTGCATCTGATCCCGGAACTCTCTCATCTCCTTCTGGACGGCGGTGATCTTCGCCTGATCGGGAGTCGCCTGCAGCCACAGCTGCTTCAGTTCGTTTCTCTTGCTGAACATCTTCTCTTTGATGGGCGTTACCTGCTTGAACTGCTCCTCCCGCAGGGACGCAACCTTCGCCGTCTGCTCAGGAGAGAGATTAAGCTTCTCCAGAGCAGCGGCCCCGTCGGTGCCGCTGCAGCCACCCCCGAATCCCCCGGGGCCCATCATCCCGCCACCGGGTCCGCCTGCCCCCATCATCCCCCGGGCGCCTGCCGGATTAACCGTGACCAGGACCGCGAAAAACATGAGTCCTAAAGTTAACAACAATACCTTTTTCATTTGTAGCTCCTTTCTTGCTTAGTTTGAGCATAACATTGCAGGTACTGTGCCAACTAAAACATATTGTCGCAATGCCGTGATATCATTTATATAACGCGACGCCTGCCTGTTGCTTTTGGCTAATTAATATCCCGACAAGAAAATATATGGATAAATGGTATCCGCTTGTGGTATCCAACTGGTCAATAAGTATCCGGGCAGAGATCCCCGCTGGATTAATTGGCTTATGATCCATTTCAAGGGGTATTATAATGAGAATAGCCGGAAAAAAGATAAGAGGGATCTGGGTCGGTGTTTCGCCCTGGTTCATCATCGGCGCCGTGCTCATCATTATTCCCTTTTTCATATTCGTTACGCTGGACAGTATCAGAAAGCAGGAGGCCGGTACGCGGGAATTGCTGCTGGCCCAGGGAGAGACACTGATCCGCTCCTTTGAAGCCGGGATGAGAACCGGGGCAGGCATGAACTGGGGCCCTTTTCAGCTTCGGAAACTGCTGATTGAAATGGCCCAGCAGCCCGGCCTGGACCATATCATCGTGGTAAACCAGGAGGGCGCCATCCTCGCCGACAGCGACCCCTCCATGATCGGCGAATCATATGGTCTGGATCTGGACCTGGCGGCGGCCTCCCGGCTGAAATTTCCTGGCTGGCGGGTAGTTAAGGATTCCGATCGGGGAGAGACTTTTGAGGTATTCCGGCGCTTTCCCCCGGCCGATCAATCTTTTGTTGATCGGGAACCCTCTCCCCGGGCCGCCGGGGCAAAAGATCAGGGTAACGTAAGCAAAGATCTGGTGATCTTTGTGGGCCTGAACATGGGGCCCCTTAACGCGGCCAGGAAGAAGGAGCTGGAACACACGACAATGATGGCGGCCGTCCTTTTGATCGTGGCCCTGTCGGGTGTTCTCTCCTTGTTTCTGGCTCAGGCCTACCGCTCCGCCCGGGTTTCGCTCACGGCCGTCAAGGCCCTATCGGAGAGCATCATCGGCCATATGCCAATCGGGCTTTTGGCCTTCGACGAAAGGGGAAATCTGCTCTCCTTTAATCAGGAGGCCGAAAGGATACTGAAGGTTTCGCTGCGAGAATTTCTGCGCAAAAGACCCTTATCCGCCCTCCCTCCGGCACTGGCCTCCCTCCTGGAGGAAATGAAGGCGGAATCCGGCCGGATCGCCAGGGAGCTGACCATTGTTGTTACCGGTGGCGGTATTCACCTGGATGTGGTTGCGGCGGCCCTGAAGGATGAGACGGGCGTTTTCCTGGGCCGGCTGGTTCTCCTGCGGGACACCACGGAGATCAGGCATCTGCGGGATGAGGTCGCCAGGAGTGAACGCCTCGTCGCTTTGGGCAACCTGGCGGCCGGGGTGGCGCATGAGATCAGGAACCCCTTGAGTTCCATCAAGGGATTCGCCACCTTTTTCCGGGAGCGGCTCCGGGACAATCCGGAAGATTATCAAACCGCGGGGATCATGATCGCGGA
Source organism: Smithellaceae bacterium (assembly GCA_034368785.1). Classification (GTDB taxonomy): domain Bacteria; phylum Desulfobacterota; class Syntrophia; order Syntrophales; family CAMTWB01; genus CAMTWB01. Next base: position 3,543 of record JAXMLI010000209.1, read on the forward strand.
GGTTGATCGCTTGAATCGGGTTATCACCCAACTCCTCGACCTCGCCCAGCCGGCAAGCCCGGAAAAAGAGACCGTGGATCTTATTTCGACCATTAATCATGTCCTTCAGATGATCGCCGCGCGGGCCGAAACAAGCGGAGTAACGATAATGACCCACCATCCCACGGGCCCTTTGGAAGTGCTGGGCGACACAGATCAGATTAAACAGGTCCTGTTTAATCTCTTTCTCAATGCCCTCGATGCGATGGAGGAGGGGGGCACCCTGACGGTCACCCTGAATGAACTAGCCGCGGGAGGCGGAAGGATCGTCATTGAAGACACGGGAGCGGGTATCAAGGCCGAGGATCTGACCCGCATCTTCGACCCTTACTTTACCACCAAACCGGCGGGAACCGGCCTTGGCCTGGCGATAGTGCATAAGATCATCGAGGCCCATCGAGGAGAAATACACGTGGATAGCGAAGAGGGGAAAGGGACCAGGGTAACCCTGGATATCCCCGGAATTCGCGCGGGAACTGTCCCGGATTTACGGACGAAGCGAAGCGAAGTCGTAGAAGCGGGACTGTCCCCTTCAACGGACTTTTTATGAGGTCGTCATGATTAAGAAGAATACCGTCCTGGTAGTGGACGATGACCATGCCCATCGCACCATGCTCATGACCCTTCTTACCGACTGGGGATACGGGGTGGAAACGGCCGATGACGGTAGAGCGGCCGTGGAATTGGTCGGCGATCGTCCCTATGACGCGATTCTGATGGACATCCGGATGCTGCGGGTCTCTGGTCTGCAGGCCCTCGAGGAGATCAAGTCCTTCAATCCCGCCATTCCGGTAATTATCATGACCGCCTATGCGTCCGTGGATACCGCCGTGGCCGCCCTTAAAACCGGCGCCTACGACTATCTGACCAAACCGCTCGATTTTGATAAATTGAGGCTTACCCTGACGCGGTCCATGGAGCACTCCCGTCTGCAGGAGGAAAACCGCCAACTCAAGGCCAGTCTCGCGGGCCGTTTCTCGAGAGAAAATATTATCGGTCAGTCGCCTGCCATGACGAAGCTCTTCGCGGTTCTGGCCCAGGTGGCGCCGGCGGAGGCCACGGTCCTGATCTCCGGTGAATCGGGGACCGGGAAGGAACTGATCGCCGGGGCCCTGCACTTCAACTCGTTGCGACGGGACGGACCCTTCATCAAGATCAATTGCGCCGCTCTCGTGGAGACCCTCCTGGAGGCGGAACTCTTCGGTCATGAAAAGGGCGCCTTTACCGGCGCGGACCGACGGCGGGAGGGCAAGTTCCGTCAGGCCGCCGGGGGCAGCCTGTTCCTCGACGAGGTTAGCGAGATGTCCCCGGCCATGCAGGTTAAACTGCTCCGGGTCCTGCAGGAGCGGGAAGTGGTCCGCGTGGGGGGAGAGGAGACCCTGAAGGTGGATGTCCGGGTAATCGCCGCCACCAACAAGGATCTCCGTCTGCTGGTCGAGAACGGTCTCTTCCGGGAGGATCTCTATTACCGTCTGAACGTGGTAAACCTCCCCTTGCCCCCGCTGCGGGAGAGAAGAGAGGATATCCCCCTGTTGGCGCAACATTTCCTGCGCCTCTTCGCCGAGAAGAATCATAAAAATATCAAGGGACTGACCCCGCAGGCCATGGACAGGCTCCTCCGGTATCATTGGCCCGGAAATGTGCGGGAACTGGCCAATATGATGGAACGGGGGGTGGTTTTATCCCGGGGCGATTATCTGAACGAAGAGGAGATGGCAATTTTTCCCCAGGAGGGTCACGGGAAGGGGAAGGAAGGCGAAGGAGGCGATTCTCCTGCGCTGGTGGATCAGCCCCTCGAGGCGGTAGAGAAGGCGACAATCCTCAAAACCCTGGAGGCGGCAGAGGGGAACAAGAGCGAGGCGGCCCGCAGGCTGGGGATCACGAGACGGACCCTCCACAAGAAACTCAAAAACTATGGCCTGATGTAGTTGGCTGTTTGATCGTTCCCGCTATTTGCTTCGCCGGTCAGGCGGGACGCCTGACCTATTTTGTTACTTCAGCCTACCGCCGAAACAACCTGAGCAGTTGTAACTGATGAAAATTGAACACATAGGCGATAGAGGCACTGGCAGGTCATTCCTTAAGGCGAAATCACTCTGACCCCTGAACCGTGACCCCTGCCCCAGATACCCCGAGTAGCTAACGCCGATGAAGATTCTGGCCTGCATTCTCTCCCCCCATTTCTTCCACACGCCTCGCGTCCGCATCATAGAAAAAGGAGCCGATAAAGAAGAGAATTCCGGCCAGCACGGCAAAGAGGGGCAGGAAAACCATTGCCTTTTCCAGCCCATAAGCATCAGATAAGGCGCCAATAACCGGCGGTCCCAGCGCACTGCCCAGTAAATGCTGGATAATGATGCATAAGCTCAGCGATACGGCCCGGAGACCGGGATGGACAACATCCTGGGTTACGGCAACGGCAGCAGGCACAAAGGCAACCGCCGCAATCCCCGCAGCCAGCAGAATCACATATTGCATGTCTCCCTGATAAAACTGGAAGGCCACAAAAAGGATAAGGGCGGTCAAAAAGGAAGAAATTGAAGGGAAAAGAAGCCTGGCGTTTCTCTGTCTTTTCAGCCATCTGTCCGTTAAATACCCGCCTAACGGGGCGCCAATGATCGCCAGCAGCATGACTGCGCCTCCTTTTGTCGCCGCCCTGCTCATGGATATTTCTCCCACTCTCTGGAAATAGCTGGGAAGCCAGGTCAAGAGGGCCGTGGTAACAAAGGTATTGGCGGCAAAGGCGAGGTTATTGAATATCAGCGTTTTATTCCCTAATAAATGCCTGGCGATCTCCTGCCACTGCATCTTGACTTGTGTCTCTTCCTCTGCAGCGGCTATTCTTGTAAGGGCAATGGTCTTATAATCCCGGACATAGAAGAACAACACGGCCACAATAAGTCCGGGCAGGGCCACGAGGCCAAAGGCATACCGCCAGCCCAAATGTTCCGCAATGATCCCGCCAATAACAATGCCCAGCGCGCTTCCCAAGGGGATGGAGGCATTCCAGATCCCCAGAATCCTGGCCCTTTTCTCTTTGGGATACAGCGCCGATATCATGGCGGTTCCGCCGGGAGCATAGCCCGCTTCACCAAGGCCGATGGCCGTTCTGGCGACGAAGAGCTGTCCGAAATTTTTGGTGAAGGCACAAGCCACGGTGGCCACGCTCCACAAGACGGCCATTAACCCGATACTTTTAATTCTGCTCCACCTGTCGATCAGCACGGATACCGGCAGGGTAAAGATCAGAATCGACCAGTACACGGCGGAAACGAGCAGTCCGCATTGCGTGTCTGTGATTCCCCAATCCTGCTTGAGGAAAGGGAAAAGTGAGACGATGACCAGGCGATCGAGGTAGTCGAACAAATAGAGCAGAAACAGCAGGGTAAAGACGTAGTGAGGGGAGGATGTCCAGGTGCGGGTTTTCGGAACGGAGGAATTATTCATAGCGTCCATATTTTTTTGTCGCCTCAAACATGGCAATGCAGTTTTCCGGATTTACGCCTGGATGAAGGGAGTTGGAATCGCAGAGGATGTATCCGCCCCCTGCCGCCGCATCGTAAATGGCTTGTTTAACCGCCGCATCGACCTGCTCCGGAGTGCCCGCGGGGAGCAGCTCCTTGCAGTCGATATTGCCCAACAGGCAGATTCTATTCCCATAGGCCTCCTTGACCTTTTTCAAATCCATGCCGGCCTGGGGTTCCAGCGGATTTAGACCGTCATATCCTGAATCAATCAGAATATCCATGATTGACCAGAGATTGCCGTCGCTGTGTCGCACAACCTTCAGGCCGAGTTCGTGGGCGCGGTCTACCAGTTTTCTGTTGTAAGGATTGACAAACTCCCGGAAATGTTTCGGGGAGATCAGGAGGTTTTGTGTTGCGGCGATATCATCTTCCACGACCAGAACATCAAGGCCGGCCGAGGCCAGCATCTCAAGCTGCTTCAGATTATATTCCGTAACCATGGCAGCGATAAGATGAATAAATTCGGGATTCTGATAAAGCTGTAACATGTAATTTTCCATCCCCGTCAATCTCCAGCTGCGCACAAAGGCCCCGCGCATCAGCCAGAATAGGGCAATATCTCCCTTAAACCGGTCTCTGGCGAGGTCGAGCAAGAGCAGGTGCCCGCGGTTTGGTTCAGGAATCGGAAAGTTATCAAGGTCAGGGGAATCCTTTAAGGGATGGCCGACGGGGACGGGGAGACCGTTGGGATTCCGCCTGTATATGACGCCCCAGTCGTCCTTAACGTCCTTCTCGTTGATTTCAATTTCGTGGCCGATCTCGAAAGAGGTGAACCCGTCCACGCCAAATACTTCATGAATGAGAAAAAGGGTGTCCAGCAGCTTCATTTTCCCGGAATCGTTCAGCTCATGAAACTGCTTTGCTTCCGGCAGACCATCGGTAATGTGCTTCCCGATACCAATGATCGGCGCCTCATTAATCCCATGAATATACAGAGGAACCCGGTCGGGTTGCCCAAGACTCAGGGCGGTGATAATCCGCTCTTTTCCTTTCATAGCACAGCCGCTCCCTTTAAAAATCCCTCGCCGGACAATGATTAAGAATACGCATCTGGATCAGCAACTTATAACGCAACCCCGGGGTATCCCGGGAATCGTTCGCGGTCTTCATCGTCCCTGTAGTTTTCTTTTCGCTCGTTCCTGCGGGCCTTTATGTGATAGAGGGTATCGGGGAATTCTATTCTTGACGGTTGTGTCATGGCTAGTGATGATTAGGGATAAAAGGAGATTTTGTCAAGTGTGTAGATCTGACCCCCGAGGTTCTTCTGCAGGTTCAAGGTTGATGACCTCGTAAAAAGCGACCCACGCCGCCCGGCGGCCCCACATCGGCAAGTAACTTGCTTTGAGTTTTGGAGGGCCACGCTCCGTCGTGGCCGAACGGCTTTGAATATTGCACTACCTGCCACGGACGCGACGGAGCGCGTCCCTCCAAAAAAAATGTACTTACATAATTTCAAGTACTTATGGTTAAGTTCCTTAGAAGTCCGAAAACCTTCTTTTCGTCATTCCGGACTGGATCCGGAATGACGCCCTTGTGAGTTTTTACGAAGTCGTCAAGGTTAAGGGGTTCACGGTTAAACTGATGCAGATTGAACTGGCCGACGATAGAGGCACTGGCATGTCATTCCCTCAGGCGAAATAACCGTTAACCATGAACCGTGAACCTTGAACCGTGAACCCGTTATGAAGATTCTGGTCTGTATCAAACAAATTCTCGATCCTGATTCGCCTCTGACCCTGGAGAAGTCAGGGAGTGAGGTTATTCCGGCGGGAAAAACCCCCTACCGAATGAACCATTTTGACGAGTACACCCTGGAGGAGGCCTTCCTGATCCGGGATGCCTTCCCCGGCGTGACGGTGGATGCGATCTCCGTGGGACCGGCGCGGGTGCAGACTACCCTCAGAAAGGCCCTCGAACTGGGCGCCGATCAGGGAATTCACCTGCGGACGGCCGGTGATCAGCTCATGCCGGTGGAAACGGCAGCTCACCTCGCCGGGTATGTTCGCGACCAGGGGTATGACCTGATCCTCACCGGGGCGATGGCGGAGGATGATATGGCGGCACAGGTGGGCCCCACGCTGGCGGAACTGCTGGACTGGGCGGCCGTCTCCTTTGTCATCGCGGAAAAACTCTCGCCGGACCTGAAGAGCATCTATGTGGAACAGGAGTCAGAGGGCGGCCTCCGAGAGGCCTTTTCCGTCGATCTGCCTGCCGTTCTTTCCCTCCAGCCGGGCATCAACCGCCCCCGTTATCCCCGGCTGTCCCAGGTTCTTAAGGCTAGGAACCAGCACCTGACCGTTGTTGCCGTCAAAGAGGCCGTGGACAGGGCGGTGCAAGAAGCATCCCGGCGATTCCTTGAACCACCGAGATCGGCTGCCGGTGTCATTCTTACGGGGACTCCCCGGGAAAAAGCGGCCCGACTTTGGGAAATCATCACGAGCAAGGCCCTGGAGAAGCGGCATGAAGGATAAAATGATCCAGGTCCTGATTGAGCAATCCTCAGGAACGATTAGCCGGGCCTCCTACGACGCTGTCCATTGCGCCCGGGGAATCTCCGCCGGTGATTCCGAGCGGGTGGGCCTTATTGTGGCCAGCGACGATCCCGCGCCCCTGGCCCGCAAACTGGCTGCGGAGACGGGTCTCGATGTAACTGCACTCCAATCTGCCCATCTGGCCTCCAGTGAAGCTCTCAAGCAGGCCTTGACAACGCTGCTGCTGGAAAGGCCATCCAAGTATTTGTGCCTCCCCCACAGCGCTGCCGGCTGCGACCTGGCCCCTGGTCTGGCCCTGCGGCTTGGTGCCGCCTGTATTACCGGTGTCGAGTCGGTACGGCGCGAGGGGGAGGAGGTTTTTTTCCTTCGACCAGTATTCAAGGGAAAATTTTACGAGGAAGTTCAAACATCCCCCCAAACCACGGTTCTCACGGTCCTTCCGGGGATGGTTAAAGATGTCCGATTCCCCGCAAGCCCGGGGGAGGTGACGGTAGTTGCCGCCGCCGCAGGCGGGCCGGGCAGGATTCGTGCGCTGGGTCGGGTGGCCGCCCGGGAAGACGACTACGACCTCTCGTTGGCCGAGGTAATCGTGGCCGCCGGCCGGGGAATCGGCGCGCTGGAAAACCTTCCGCTGGTAGAGGCCCTGGCTGCATTGTTCTCCCGTTCCGCCCTCGGCGCCTCCCGGGCCCTGTGCGATCTCGGTTGGCTGGATCACAAGCACCAGGTGGGAATCACCGGTAAAACGGTGGCGCCTAAAATGTACCTCGCCTGCGGTATTTCAGGAACAGCCCAGCATCTGGCCGGGATGAGGGGATCGCCCTGCATCGTGGCGATCAACCGGGACCCGGGCGCGCCTATTTTCCGGGTGGCCCATTATGGCATCGTGGAGGATCTCACCACCTTTATCCCGCTTATGTTGGAATTGACCGAAGGGGAGTAATGGGGAGGTTCAAAACCCACCGAAAAGGAGGATATTGGATTATGAACAAACAGTCGCCCTGGCAAACAATCTTGTTTTTTCTCCTGTTGATTTTTACCGTCGTAGTCTTATCCGTCGCTTCCAATGATCTCTGGGGCGGCAAATCCGAGCAACTGCCGCCACAACAAGAATTGATCATCAACGAGGGAATGACCATCGCCCAGTTTGGTCAGGTTAATGATTTATCCGAGCCGCTCCTGAAAGAAATATTCGACCTCAAGGTTCCGGCCGAGCTGGACAAAAAGCTCGGCGCGTATGGCACAACCGACCAGGTCACCGCCCTGGTCAGAAAAAAAATGGCCCTGGCCGCCGAACATGCCACGAAGAACTGGGTAAAGATTGTTGTCAAGTTCGGGCTTTGGTTTGTTTTCCTTGCCGGCGTTTTTATGTTCTTTAAAAAACACCCGGTTTCTGCACGACTCAGGAAGTTGCTGCTTTTTGCCTCCCTCCTGATCTTTGGCGTGATTATGGGGTCCGATCCCAGCCCGATGGGAACGGTAAAGGATGCGATTCACCTCTTTGGCGCCACCGGGGCGATTTTTCCGCCGCGCATGATCGCCTTGACGGTTTTTTTGCTCCTGGTGTTCCTGGCCAACAAATATATTTGCGCCTGGGGCTGTCAGGTGGGAACCCTCCAGGATCTTATCTTTCGTCTCAACCAGTCCGAGCAGGGGAAGGCCCTGATCGCCAGACAAATGAAAGTCCCTTTTGTCGTGAGCAATTCTGTGCGGATCGCCTTTCTGGCGCTCTTCACCATCTTCGCCTTTTTGTGGGGGATGGATATTATCGAGCCCATCGACCCCTTCAAAATATACAAGCCGGTCTCACTGGGACTCCTGGGAGGGCTGTCCCTCGGGGCAATCCTTCTGGCCGGCCTGTTCGTTTACCGGCCCTGGTGTCATTTTTTATGCCCCTTCGGGTTAACGGGTTGGCTCGTGGAGAAAATAAGCCGCATCAAGGTAAGTGTTGACTATACAACTTGTATCGCCTGTCAAAAGTGCGCCACGGCCTGCCCTTCCCCGGTCATGGGCGCCATTTTAAGACGGGACAAAAAAACAATACCCGATTGCTTTGCCTGCTATGCCTGTCGTGAAATATGCCCGACCGGTTCCATCAGTTTTTCCGCCCGGAAAAGAACCTTGCCGCCGGCCGGTCATTTCGACCGACGCAAGAAGTCCTGAGGGCCTTTTATCGAACCTGTCTTCTGAGGATTCATGCGATCTCCCATGTCTCTTGTCGTCAGAATGGGCCTCCTGGCCCTTCTGACGATCTTTTCCCTGGCCATTCTCTATACGACCTTTCAGAATTCCCTGAATGCCCGTCGTCTGGCGGAGCAGGCGCTAGAGAGCAAGGCGCTGGCGCTGTCGGCGGCGGCGGAAAACGCCTTGACGGCGCGGGGCCGGGATACGGCCGGGGAGCTGCGGGCCATCCTCTCCGATCGGGTGGTGGCCTATGCCCTCATTGCCGGCCGTGACGGAGGAATCATCTATCATAGCAATGAACGGCTGGCAGGGACGAAACTGGCCGCCGGGGAATGGATCGCCGGCGATATCAGTCCGGGGCTGGGGAGGCGGATCATCCTGGGAACCGGGGCGCCGGCTTATGCGTTTCATGCGCTTTGCCATTTGCCGACGGGGGAAGAGAAGATACTGCGCCTCGTACTCCACACGCAGGCGGAGGATCTGATCATTTCCCAAGCCGACCGTCAATGGTGGATCGTCGGTGGGATATTGCTGCTCCTCTGGACCTTGGGCATCCTCCTGGAAAGAATCTTTATCCGGCAGGTCCGCTTGGAGGAGACCCTGGAGCGGGAGAAGCAACTGGGTCTCATCGGGCAGATGAGCGCGGTCCTGGCGCATGAGATCCGAAACGCCCTGGGAAGCGTCAAGGGGTATGTCCAGTATCTGGACGAAAAAACCCCCCCGTCCGATTCCCGGAAAGGCATTTTCCGCCTCGTTCTCCAGGGAACCGATCGGATCGAATCCCTGGTCGGCGATCTGCTGCGGTTTTCGAAAAAAGAGGAATACGGGCGGGAGTCCGTGCCGCTGAAACCCCTGCTCCTGGAGGCCCTGTCGTCTGTAACCGATGCCTGGCCGGGGGGGGTGGAATGGGGTGAAACCGGGGGCGCGGTTCGGGCAGACCGGGAGAAATTGCTTGGCATCCTGGTCAACGGCCTCCGCAACGCCCTCGAAGCCATGGGGCCGGATCAGGGACGCCTCCGGATAGCGGTGGAGCCAAAGGGCCGTTGGGCGCTCATCCATATTGAAGATGACGGTCCGGGCATTTCACCGGAGGCGGCCGCGGAGGCCTTCACCCCTTTTTACACCACCAAGGCCACCGGGACGGGTCTCGGCCTGGCCTATGCGGAAAAGCTGACCGAGGGCATGGGCGGCAAAATCTCCCTCGGAAACCGCCCCGGAAAAAAAGGCGCGGTCTTAACAATCCAACTGCCGAAAGGGTAAGGTCATGGGAAAAGCGGTTTTAATTGTGGATGACGATCGTCTGATGCGTTCCTTCCTGGCCTCCATCCTCGGGGACGAGGGCCATGACCTGGAGGCGGCGGCGAACGGCAGGGAGGGCTTGTCCAGGCTGCGCCAGCGGGATTTCGATCTGATCGTCACCGACCTGAAGATGCCCGATATGGATGGACTGGAGCTGATCAGGCTGGGCAGGGAAATCCGGCCGGACAGCCGCTGGATTGTCATCACCGCTTACGGTTCCATCAACAATGCCGTGGAGGCGATGAAATTGGGGGCCTCCGACTATTTGACGAAACCCTTTCGCGATCCCGATGAATTCCGTCATGTGGTCCGCCGGGTCCTCCGGGAGGCGGAAAAGGACCGGAAGATACAGATCATCTCGGAAGAGCTAGACAAAAACCAGCCGCCGCTTTCGATGATCTTCCTCGGCGAGGGCATGGCGGCGGTTCGTCAACTGACCCTCGAAGTTGCCCCGACCACGGCTACCGTGCTGATTACGGGACCCAGCGGCACGGGCAAGGAACTGATCGCCCGGGTGATCCATCAACACAGCCCGCGCAGGGATAAGCCTTTTGTCGCCGTTAACTGTGCCGCCCTGGCAGAAACCATCCTGGAAAGCGAGCTTTTCGGTCATGAAAAGGGCGCTTTCACGGGTGCGGCGGCCCTGCGCAAGGGACGATTCGAACTGGCGGACGGGGGCAGCCTTTTTCTCGACGAAATCGGCGATCTCCCCCCCGCGGTGCAGGTTAAATTGCTCCGGGTGCTGCAGGAAAGGCAGTTCGAGCGCGTGGGAGGCGTTCGCACGATTTCCGTGGATGTCCGCGTTATTACCGCCACGAATCGCAACCTGCGGGAAGAAATGGCCGCCGGGAGATTTCGCGAGGATCTCTTCTACCGGCTCAACGTCTTTCCAATCGCCTTACCCAGGCTTAGGGAACGCCGGGAGGCGATCCTGCCCCTAGCCCGGTATTTTATGGACCGCTTCGCCGAGAACCTTGGCAAGGGCCTTCCCGTGCTTACGGAGGCGGCGGAGCAGGCCTTGCTTGGATATGAATGGCCGGGCAATATCCGTGAGTTGCAGAATGTCATGGAGCGGGGGATGATTCTCGCTCAGGGGGAACTGGATGTCCGCCAGCTTAATGTGGACAGGTCGGACCATGCGATAGCGTCCCCGGAAGGGCTGCTAAAAATTCAGGAAGCGGAAACGATTCGCCGGATTCTGGCCCTGGTGCAGGGCAATCGTCGGGAGGCGGCCAGGCGTCTGGGCATTTCGCTCCGAACCCTGCAGTACCGCATACGTGAGCTGAAGCTGTGATTCAAACACCTGGCAGGTCACGAGGGCCAGGTCTTGCAGCAACACATTCTAAAAACTGGATCACCTTTCCTGGTTAGTGGCTAACGATGCGTTAACGCAAGACCTGACCACCCCCCCCGCACATCCCCGCAGACCGCAGGAAGAAATGATTTGACAGGAAATCTTTCTGCGTGATACTAATATTAAAATAGTAGCACGTAGATGCGGTCGGCCAACTACTTCCGAAACCTGAAACGACAGGAGGTGATCACATGTCAGGACGATTTAAAAAGATCTGTTTCCTGCTTATGCTGGTTTTGCTCTTCTTCCCCGGTTTTCCGGTACAGGGGGCCGGGCCGGTTTCGGAGGTGCGCATTGCCGATAGCGCCGGGGATTGGGGGTATCCCAACCCCTTCCGCCATTACCCCCGTGGGCCTGGTTATGTCCGTATGAGCTGGGTTTTCGACACCTTAATCTGGAAGGATCAAAAGGGTCATGTTCCGGCGCTTGCGGAATCATGGCGCTACGATCCGGGCAACAGGACATTTACCTTCAAACTCAATCCCAAGGCCAGATGGCATGATGGCAAACCGGTGACGGCGGCGGACGTGGTCTTTACCATTGGCTATTACCGCAAACATCCTTACCGCGCGGTCAACGTGGGACTGGTGGAGAGCGCCGTGGCCCAGGAGCGACATACCCTGGCGATCCGTCTGGCCAGGCCCTACAGCCCCTTTTTAGACGATATCGGCGGCACCATGCCCATATTGCCCAAGCACATCTGGGAACTGGTGGATAAACCGGGAGAGTACAGCGAGCCGCAGGCTTTTATTGGCAGCGGTCCCTATATGTTTCGTGATTTCAACAAGACCCAGGGAACGTACCTCTATGAGGCCTTTCCGGACTATTATCAGGGGCGGCCTAAGGCGGACAGGCTCATCTACCTCCGTTCAAGCCAACCACTGGTTTCCTTGACCACGGGGCAGGCGGATCTCGCCAGCATTCACCCGGATATGGTCCCCGCCCTGGAGAAGAAGGGTTTTGTGATCATCCGGGATGAGCGGGGTTGGAATAAAAAATTGATGATTAACCACCGGAAGCCCCCTTTGAACGATAAACGCTTCCGGCAGGCCTTGGCCTACGCCATCAATCAACGGGAGATATTAGAGAAGGGACATCGAGATGTGGGCCGGCCGGCGTCTTATGGACTGCTCTCCCTGGACCACGAGATGTATAATCCGCACACCCCCGCCTATCCCCATAATCCCGACAAAGCCAGGCAGTTGATGGAGGCATTGGGGTTCAAGCGCGGCGCCGATGGCTATTATCAGCACGGCAGCCAGGTCCTTTCGCTGGTTCTCCTGTCTTCCTCAATCACCGTTGCCGGCGAAACAGGGCCGGACCGGGACGGAGAGATTATCAAGAAACAACTGGAAGGGGTGGGCATCCGGGTGGATTTGTTGAACCTGGAACAAGCCACCACGGACAGCCGCGTGCGGAACTGGGATTTTGATCTGGCCGTTTCCGGTCATGGCGGCCTCTACGGCGACCCCGTTGTACTGAACGAGATGATTTCGCCCGCCTACGGCGGCGCCTCGGTCAACAGCGCCCGCTACGATGCCAATCCTGAATTGAACCGCCTGCTGGAGGCGCAAATCACGGAGATGGATCCCGTAAAGAGAAAAGAAAAAGTCTATGAAATTCAAAGAATATACGCCGAGGAACTTCCGGCCATTTCCCTTTACTATCCCGAGGCTGTGGCGGCTTACAATCCCCGCAAGGGGATTAACTGGTTCTACACCAAGGGCGGCATCAGTAAGGGGATTCCTATTTCCCAAAATAAGCTGGCGTTAATCAGGTGACGGAGGGCGCCATTGACAGATCAGACCAAAGGGCAATCAACCGGCCGACTTTCCCCTTTCCGTAGCATCGCCGGGAAGGTTCAGGGGGCCAAATACCGCGGGAAGGCCGGTTCTTACCTGCTTGCCATCCTCGTCCTGATAACCCTGAGTTACTTTCTGCCGCGGCTGTTGCCGGGGGATTTCGTCACCTCCATGTATTCCGGCGCTCCGGTGACCCTGACCGCGCTTCAGGAAGCGGAACTAAAGGCCTTCTACGCCAAGCAGGAAGGGTTTGGCAGATATGTGGCCAACCTGCTTTCCCTCAACTGGGGCTACTCCTATGCCTTTCTGGCGCCCGTCTCCCGGCTGGTTTTTGACGCCTTGCCCTGGACGTTGCTCTTGATTGGCAGCGCCCATCTGCTGGCCAGCATTTTCGGTTTCATTGCCGGGGTAGAAGCGGCCTGGCGGGGGGGCGTTTTTGAGAAGGTCGGGGTTTGGTTCATGACCCTGCTGGAAGGGATCCCCGAGATGTGCCTGGGGGTCCTGCTCTTGCTGTTCTTTGCCCTGCATCTGGGCTGGTTTCCCGCCGCCGGTGCGGAAACCGCCTATGGGCGGCTAACGTCTTTCGAAGCCGTCCTGGACGTTATTCACCACCTGATACTGCCCCTCGCCACGCTGATTGTGGCTTATTTACCGGGAAACTTCCTGCTGGCCCGGGGGAGCATGATTATGACCATGGGACTTCCCTTCGTCACGACGGCCCGGGCCAAGGGGCTTACGCCGCGGCGTGTACGCTATGCCCATGGGGCCCGTAATGCCCTGTTGCCGCTGGCGACGCGTTTTGGACTGCGGATTGGCTTCCTGCTTACCGGGGCGCTGGTGGTAGAGACCGTTTTTTCCTATCCCGGCCTGGGTACGCTGCTCTTCAAGTCCATCGCCATGCGGGACCTGCCGCTGATCCAGGGGATCGTTTTGTTTTCCTCGGCGCTGATCCTGGCGGTTAACCTGGCGCTGGAGTTCCTTTACGGCTGGCTCGATCCGCGGGTGAGACATGCATCGTAATCATTATCAGGAGCTGTCGAAAGATCGGTGGTTTATCGTCGGGAGCGGGCTGGCGTTTTTGCTGGCCCTGGTTTTCCTGGCCGGGCCAAGCCTGATTCCTTACGATCCCCATGATATGTCCTATCGACCGCTCAGCCCGCCTTCCGGGATGCACTGGCTCGGGGTCAACGACGGCGGCATGGATATTTTAGCGGAGCTGATTGAAGGGGGACGCCATACCGTTGCCTTCGGCTTGCAGGCCGGCGCGGCGGGGCTGTTTCTCGGGGTGCTTGCCGGTCTGGCCGCGGCCTGGCGGGGCGGTTGGCCGGACCTTATCATCATGCGGCTGGCCGAGATCATGATGTCCATTCCCCCGGTGATGGTCCTGATTCTCGCCGCCGCCTTTTTCCGTCCCTCTCCCTCGGAACTGGCGCTGACATTGGCGTGCCTTTCCTGGCCCACCACGGCCAAGGTCATAAGGTCCCAGGCCTTGGTGGTCAGGCAAAGCCTGCACGTGGAGGCGGCCAGGCGCATGGGAGGGACGAACTGGTATATCTTGGCGCGGCACCTGTTGCCGGAACTCTTTCCCCTCTACCTCATGGGTTTTGTGAATAAACTCCGCATGGCCATGTTCATGGAGGCGTCGCTGGCCTTCCTGGGGCTCTTTGACCCGAGCCGGAAAACCCTGGGCATGATGATCCGCTATGCGCTGAAATACTACTATCTCGACACCTGGTGGCACTGGATCCTTCCGCCCATCATCTGTCTGACGTTGATCATGGCAGCCGTTACCTTTCTGGCGATCAGCCTGGAGAAACTATTTCATCCCCGCTTAAAGGAACTATGACGATTTCGTAAAAGTCCGGATGCTGCGTTGCGCTGCATCCCTCGTCACTGCGGCGCGTTGTAGGGGCAGGTTTCAAACCTGCCCCTACGATCCGCTGGAGGATTGGCGCCCCTGGCCGCAGCCTGCCCCGGCGAAGGCCGGGGGCCTTTTTACGAAGCCGTCCCGAAACAGGCGTTTTTATGACTTTTTACGAGTTGAGGAACTATGACCATGATGGATATTGATAATTTCACCGTCGTCTATCGGGACGGGGAACACTCGTTGCTGGCCTTGGACAATGTCAGCATGCGGCTGGAGGGCGGTTTGGTAACCGCCCTGGTAGGAGAATCGGGATCCGGGAAAACCACCTTGGCAAAGGCCCTGATGGGACTGCTGCCGAAAAATGCCCGTACCCGGGGACGTATCCGGTTGGGCGAGCGGGAATTCACCGGGTGGGAGGAAGCCAACTACGGCGATACCCGCTGGGTGCGGGTGGCCATGGTCTTTCAGAACAGGTTGGAGAATCTAAACCCCCTGTACCGAATTGTTGACCAGGTGGCGGAACCCTTGATTCACCGCCGCGGCATGAAAGCCGCCGCCGCCGCGATTCTGGCCGAAAAGGCGCTTCTGGAAATGGGACTTTCCAGGGCGATCGTCAGGCGGTATCCCCATGAAGTGAGCGGCGGTCAGTTGCAACGGGCCCTGATTGCCATGGCCCTGATTCTTGATCCGGAAGTGCTCATCCTCGATGAGCCTACCTCGGCCTTGGACGCCGCCTACAGGGGATTCATCAGCGCCATGATTCGGAACCTGCGAGACCGTGGCAAGGCGATTCTGCTCATCTCCCACGATCTGGACCTGGTGGCCAAAACCGCCGATCAGGTGGCCGTGCTCTACCTGGGCCAGGTGATGGAAGTTTTACCCGCCGGGGAGCTGCTGCAGCAACCTCTTCATCCTTACAGTCTGGCCCTGGGCCGCTCTTTCCCGGGCATGGAGGTGCTGCGGGATCTTGGCGGCATCCGGGGCGACGGCTTTTACCGTCTGACGCACAGCCACCAACTGCCCGGAGCCGCAGCGCCCCATGTCCACGTGGTTTCTGTGGACGACGTGAAGGAAAATATCCACGCCCCTGACACGGGCTGCATTTTTCGGCCCCGTTGCACCCAATCGCGGGACGAATGCCGCCAAGCTCCAGTGCCCCTGTTAACAGCAGGAAACCGCCAGATCAGATGTTTGCGGGG
Source organism: Smithellaceae bacterium (assembly GCA_034368785.1). Lineage (GTDB taxonomy): Bacteria > Desulfobacterota > Syntrophia > Syntrophales > CAMTWB01 > CAMTWB01. Next base: position 19,303 of record JAXMLI010000209.1, read on the forward strand.
CGGCATTGCGACGTTGCTGAGTCTGGAGGAAGTCGGCAAGACCTATGGCGCGGTGACGGCCCTGGCGCCGACTAATTTGAACGTGCGGGCCGGGGAGGTTTTGTGTCTGGTAGGCGAAACCGGCTCGGGGAAAACCACCCTGGCCATGATTGCGGCGGGGGCGCTTGCTCCTGACCAGGGGATACGGGTATTCGCCGGGCGGGACATGGATGGCTGGATGAAAGAGGACTATGGTTCCCTGGCGGCAAAGATCGGGGTGATTTACCAGAACCCCGTGGAATCGGTTAGTCACCGCTTTAACGCCTTTGATATCGTGGCCGAGCCGCTGCGCATACAGCAGGGGCTTCGTATCAAATCCGGGACGGGTGCGGTTCCCCGGGGGGCAGGGGATGATCTGCAGCGGCAGGTTCAGTCGGTCCTTAGGGATGTTCATCTGCCCACGAGCCCGGAATTTCTGCAGCGCTACCCTCATGAACTCAATATGGGGGCCATCCAGCGATTATGCCTGGCGCGGGCGCTTGTTCACGATCCGCTCTTGATCGTGGCCGACGAGCCCACCAGTTCCCTGGACCCAAGCGTCCAGGCCAAGGTGCTGAGGACGCTGATGAACCTCCAGATCGAAAAGGGACTGACCTTGATTTTTGTGACGCATGACATCGGACTCGCCCGCAAGATCAGCGACCGCATCGGCGTGATGTTAGCTGGCCGCCTGGTGGAAATCGGTCCGGCGGCCCTGGTGATTGGCCGGCCCGGTCATCCCTATACGCGGGGATTGATCGAGAGCGCCCGCGGCAGCGCGCAAGCGCACCTGGCGGGAGGGTCGGATTGGTCGGCATCCGCCGGCTGCCCCTTTGTGGAACGTTGCGACCGGTCCCGAAATTCCTGTGGCCGCCAAACACCGCCACCGGTGAATTTGAATAGCGGCGCCCACCTGGCTTGGTGCTTCTACCCCTTGCTTCCGAGACCCCCGGTGGGCAAAAATCATGTTGGCGCCCCTGCCATGGGGCTGAGGGAAATTCGCAAAATGCGTGAGAGGATGGAAATGACTAAGAGAGAAAATTTCACGGAGGAGTTGATCCTGCGGCCCGTGGGTTATGTCCGAAACGAGCTTAAGACTCCCCTTGGGGGACCGGATGAGGCCGAGTTGGAAGGGGAATTACGAAGGGAGAAAATCCGACAGCGGGAGCGGCAAATCAAAACCCTGGTCTCTGAGGTGATCATCGAACCCGGGCTGGAAGGAATACTGGAGGGCATCGAAGATTATTCCCATCTGCTGGTTATTTACTGGCCTCATCTCCTCCCGGCGGGGCATCGCGAGCTACGCCAGGTACACCCGCTGGGTTGCCGGGATCTACCCAAAAGGGGAATATTCGCCACCCGCAGCCCGGCCCGCCCCAATCCGCTGCTCATTTCCACGGTTGCCCTGCTGGAACGAAAGAGGAACGTTCTGAGGGTTCAGGGACTGGAGGCCCTGGACGGAAGCCCGGTGCTGGACATCAAACCCTACGTGGAAATATGCCGCCCGGTGGAAAATCCCCGGTTTCCCCAATGGCTGCGGCGGATCAACCGGGATATGGAAGAGCCGCCGGTGTCGGAAGGCGAAGGATAGCGGCCGTTCCGCATCCGGAAGCTGAAGCTGTGATTCAGGCGCCTGATAAGCCGTTTTTTTGTGCTGCAAAGCCATCGTCGCCGGCGTAAAAACCGCACAGGCATCACGCTGTCGCGCCTCAAGCAATGATGGATATTCTGTTACCTTTCCAATTTGTTACATCATTGTTTTCCCGTTGGCGCGGTTCGTGATGAGTTCCTGTCAGGTTTGCACCGCCCGCAGACCGGCGCCGGCCTGCGGAGGGTTAGAGTCCCTTCTTTTCGAACCAGCGGAAGAGGGCGATAAATGTCGCGACCAAGATGACGATGACGATCCAGTGATTGACACCAAGAACGGTGGGAAGAGTGACCTTTCCGAAATCCCCCCAGGTCAGGACCGTTTCCTGCATCAGGGGATACGCCTCGGCGTAGAGCCCCGCCCCGAGGAGCATCCCCAGCAGACCGAAGGCGCTGTCGTAGCGTCCCTCCCCCAAGGCCCCCATGGCCGTGGCGGGGCAGTACCCCACGATGCCCCAGCCGATCCCGAAGATCAGGCCGCCCAGCACGTTGCCCCCCAGGATCAACGGTTTGACGGAAAGCTTGATCAGCCCCAGATCGAGCAGAAAATAGATGCCTACCATGGCCACCAGGATCGTGGAGAGCATGAATTTGACGATGGTCATATCCCGGAGGCGCAGGGCGGCCAGTTGCCGGTCGTACCGGATCACCTGTGCCTTCTGCATGAAAAATCCAAAGAGGATTCCCGTGACGGCGCCGGTTAGCAGTTCATTCATGGGCATTCCCTCCTCCGTACAGGATCTTGGCCGTGACGATGCCGGCCAGAAAAAAGCAGATCAAGGATACATAACCACTGACGGCTACCTGAGCAAGACCGCTCAGACCATGACCGCTCGGTCACCCATCGGCGAGACGCGCCCCGAACATCAGGACTGTCCCGCCCAAAAAGGCCGCCGTCCAACGCCGGACGCGCGACGCCCCGAAGCGACCCTCCCACATCGGAGGCACGGCGACTGCCCGCTTTTCCTTCGAGAGCCAGGCTGAAGCCAGGGAGCCGAAGAGTACCCCGACGACGAACAGAAACTGCCAGTCAACCTTTACCTTCTCTTTGAGGAAATACGCCATGCTGGCCACTTTGTCCGGCGCGACGGCCTGTTCGATAAAACCCGCCGCGCGGACGAAGGTGGTCGATGCGCCGAAGTATTTCCCCGTGATGAAAACGGAAAGAACCAGCAGAAGGCCGGCCAACGCACCGGCGGTGTAGGGAGACCATGTTTTGTTCCGAAGGACATCCATAATTTTTCACCTCCTTGGTTAACGAGTCGAAAAATGACCAGCCAGAATCCTAAGGCTGCCCCTGCCACCCGAACGGTTCCAAACAGAACGATATCCCTTTGTTTTGTCGACAATATGGAATACTGCGTGGAATGTCAATGGATAATTTGGCGAGATCCGGCTCCCCTATGGGGTCAGGCTTGCTTTGTTGTCCGATTAAAGCAACTCAGCAAGCCTGACCCTATTCTTATCCCGTGGTGCAAAATCTTCGTCACCAACGCAAAATCTGCACCGATTTCCTGCGGTCGCGCCTCAGGCAATGATAGAGCTTCTATTACCATTACAATTGGTTACGATTTTGTTTTCCCGTTGGCACGGTTCGTGAGGAGTTCCTTGACAGGAAGTTAAAAATTCAAAACTAACAAGGAGAAAAGGTATGAAAACGAAACGGACAATGGTAACGGTAGTGGCAGTGGCAGCAATCTTGGCAATGACATTGACAGGCGAGGCGATCGCGCGAGGCGGCAACGGAAAGGGCGGTGGCGGCTCTCTCTCGGCTCCGGCGGGCAGCGCCACCACCCGCCCGGCAGATTCGCAGCGTCGCGACGGCACCTTTCTGACCACTGGCACGACGGCCAGCGGCGCCGCCACCCGCCCGGACCGCGGCAATGGGTTAAGGGATGGCAGCCGGCTTGGCCTCCCCGCGGCAGCGCCAGCGGCCCCGGTTACCGCACAGTAAGCGAAAATGGGAGTTCCTGCGGGGGCCTGAACGCCCCCGCTCCCAGCAGGCCGTCAGGCAGGCAACAACGATCACGGAAGCGAGTTCAGCGGCATAGGGATGAAATTGGCGCAGTTACGGCATCCTTGACGCGCAAGCAATGAAAGGAACTACAGCATGAAGAAAATAATATTTGCCGCCGCCTTGGCGGGGATGATAATTGCCCTGTCGGCAATCCCGGCAGTAATCCAGGCAAGACAAGGGCAGGGCGCCATGACGGGGCAGGCCCTTCAGACGCAGACGAAAAGTGGGGACCAGACTCAAGTGAAAAGCGGGCAGCGGACCCAGGAGAGAAAGCATCTCCGCGATGGTTCCGGCGCAAACGGAGGGGGCGTGAAATCAGGCGTCACAGAAAAGAGGGACAAGGCCTATGGACCAAACGATGGCTCAGGCAAGGCGGGGGTGCGTCCTCAGGATGGCACAGGTTACGGTGCGCCCGCCAATCGTTGAAGCGCGGCCACACATGATGAGCCGGGCAATCTTTTTCGCCCTGCTCATCCTGTGGGTTATTTTGACGGGATTCGCCCGGCCAGCAGGGGCGCAGGATACGGGCCTCCCGGAAAGCGGCATCCGCTACCCGGGAGGATTCGATCTGAATACCGTCGGGGAAATTCAGGGCAGGGCCTTTGGTTTCGTCTTTCCCGAAAGCGGACCGGTGCGCTTTCAGGTGGCTTTCCTGAAAGAGACCTACATTGTTCTCACCTCTCCCGCGGCATTCTGGCATGACCTGAAAGGGGAATTGAAGGAAGGAGGGGAGGTGCGCGTCCTGGGGTCCAAAACCCTCGGGGCCGATGGTCGCCTCTATCTGATTGCGCAGGAAGTCAGGATTCCGGAGAGGGATATAATCGTCAATTTCCGTACGGAAAAGGGCTCTCCCCTCTGGTTGCAGTCGGGTGTGCGTTCCGGGAAAAGTCCGGGCAGCTCCGGCTCTTTCCCGCGCGGTGGTTCCGGAATCGGAAAAGGCGTCGGCGGCGCCGGCAAGGGAAGAAGATAGCCTACAGGAGAATATATGAAGTCACGGCAAGGGAAGATGATCTGGCTGATGGTGTTGTTTATCTCTCTGATCGGGAGCGAGGCCTCCGCCGACTGGGAAACGGGGATCAAATCGGGGTTTGACAGCAACGTCAATCGTTCCGTCTCCGAGGCCAGAAGCGATGCCTATTTGAAGGGGTATGCGCTTTATACGCGGGCGCCGGAGGAAAAGGATTCCCTGAACTGGACCCTGGCGTTGCTGCTGGAAGGGGTCGGCTATGTTCGGACCAGTGATCTGAACTACGGCTCTCTCACCCTGGAACCGGGGATAGATTTGTATCGCGGACCTCTATGGACCATAAGCGTTTCACCCCTGCTGCAGTTAAAAGGAATGAGCGATTCCGATCAGGCTGCCGTTGCTTTCGGCGGCAAAGTCGGTCTCAGGCAGCAATGGCAATCGGACCTTTATACCGGGCAATACTATATTTACCGGGACAGTCGCGCCCGAGAGGATGTCTATTCCTTTAAAGAGCAGGCCCTGGGTGTCTATGGCGGCGTTGCCTGGGCCAAGTCCCTACTGCTGGAACTTGTCTATGAATTGTCCGCCGGCGATTCATTCACCAGCGTAGGCAGCATGACGACCATTCCCGCCGGCCGGGGACGTCGTTACTCCACTACTTTTCGTTCCGATGTGGTCAGTGAGACGGTCAGCGGGCATACCTTCGGCGTTAATCTCTCGGTCGGTCTCACCTCGTCCCTCTCTTTGCTGCTGGAGTACTATCTGAAGTATCAGCAGGCAGATTCGGGAAGCTACAGCGCCCACGAGGGCGCCCTGGGACTGGGATATCGCTTCTGAGGGGTCAGTGGGTCAAAGGTCGGGACGGGCCTCTGGCGCATGTCCGAGGCCAGACAAAAAATGCCTGGGCGGTGATGCTCGATGGCGCCTGTGTCCTCAGCTGTTGTCAGAGTAACTTGCATTATGCCCGTTTCGTTCGCGGGCGGAATACTCTTCAATGTAACGTTCTCCGCTCACGGAACAGCGGGTTCCCGGGATCGGCGATGATGTTAATAGCAGAAGCTGCTTATATCTGCGGGGCCGCGTCGAAATGCAGAAAGAGCCTCGGATACATTGGTCTCACCCCCCTAAGTTATTTCACAATAAGGCCATGCCGATATATCCCTGAAGAACAACAGCTACAAGCCCGCACCATAACCATTCGAGCGAGTTCATTGAATACGGTTCGAAAGGTGCGAAGGATTGGCAGTTGATTGTTGGGTCGTCTAAAATGCGTCTTTCTTCCTGTACTACACAACCAGCCGATACCAGGAAAAACTGCTGATTTCTTTTGGCAATGATCACCTTTATCGAGATCCGATTACTCCTAGGATGAAGACATCCAATCATGATGCCCTCGTAATAAGTCCTCATTTCCGCGCAGGCGGTAATCCAGGAAGTAGGTAACTTCCTATTGTGTGCTACAAAACCGGACAGTCCATTTGCTTCTAAAGCTGTGATAAAATAAACTTGACAAAAAGGACTCCTTCCCTGTAGATCTCTGAGGGCGACGAAAAGAATGCGCTTACGCGTAAATTTGAGGAGGTAAAGAAATGGGATTATCGCGAAGAGATCTGATGAAAAAGGCAGGCTTGGTGGCAGCGGCGGGCGGATTTGCCGGGTTATCGCTTTCCCTGGCCAATAACGCCATCGGTTCGATGCAGGGACAGCAGAACCAAATACCCAATCTCCCCTGGCCCTACAAAAAACTCGACCCCATAGCCGTTGCCGAAGATGGCTACACGGGATACTACAAGGGGGCGTGTTCCTATGGGGTGTTCGAATCGATCATCGGTCCGCTGCGGAAAGAGATCGGATTCCCCTATACGATGATGCCCTCGGAACTCGTGGTTGTGGGACAGGGAGGAACGGCTGACACGGCATCTCTGTGCGGGGCGCTGAGCGGGGCGGCCGCTGCCATTTTTTTGGTGACCGGCGGCATGGATCGGAAACTGAGGGAGGTGGCCTACGCCATCATCCAGGATGTATTCCTTCAGTATGAGCAGACTGCGCTCCCGGATTACAGACCGAAGAACCCCAAATTTGAGATCGTCAAATCCGTCTCCGGCTCCAATCTCTGTCACATTTCGGTTTCCAAGTGGTGCAAGGAATCGAATTTCAAGTCTTTTTCCAAGGAACGGTCGGACCGCTGCGGCTGGATCACCGCCTCGGTGGCCAAGCACACTGCGGAGGCTCTCAATAAACACGCCGACGGGAAATTCAAGGCGGCATATCCCCTTTCCGCTACCGCCCAGTCGTGCAGGAGCTGCCATGACAAAGGCAGCAAGTTAGAAAACACCAGAGGGATAACCGATTGCGGCGGCTGCCACTTCACCCCGAAGAGCAAAAAAGATCACCCAAAAATTTAAGGTGTCAAGAAAGAGAGAAGAGGCCCCCTTCGCCCCCTTCGATTTCGGGGTGCGGGGGGCCTCTTTTTTTATCTGCCGGCTTATCGCGACGTCTCCTCCCCTTGTGCTTGCAGCGGTATTATACCGGATCAACTGCCCAGGGAAATTCGCAGCAGTTTTTTTAAATTGAACCCATCGAGGAGATAGAAACACCGAGGGGGGACCGGTTGCTGTTTTCCCGACCGGGCCCTAGATCGTTTTGCCGGGCTCATTTGGGCCACGAAAAAGAGAAGGGAAGGCTGGAAAACAGCTTCGATAATTGAATATCCTTTTGAAAATGAAAAAACCCATTGCCCCTTGACAACCAGCCAGGTGCGGCTTCAGAGAATAGAACTTTCAGACCCCGAGAGACCGAACCATCCTCCCACACACCAGCCACCCAACCCCCGGATATATCGCACTAGTCTGACGCCATGGCCGTAATTACAATGGCCTTGTCGGTGAAGGCATAGTCGAGCAATAGCTCATCCGGTTTCAGTTTTAGGTAGGTAATGTTGAAATCCGAGATTCCCTTCTTAGTTATTCCTGTCAGCTTCAGTACGCCTGGTAATCATCAGGGTTTTTCTCTCATTAATTCTAATGCTTTGTAGGTGTTACCAATAGCCGGCGTATTCATTTTTTCTTCGATCATTCCTACGCAGTACGGATTGAAATTTGCCACACAAACGCATCGGCCAAAAATCTCGCTCCCTGTAAGGAACTGCCTATCCCCTTGTTATTATTTTTTCCAGATTAGTTGCCCGGACGCCGATCAATCTTACGCGCTGGTTTAATTCAACCCGCTTCAGACAGGCGAAAGCCGCTTTTCGGATATCCTCTTCTGCATTGGCGGCATTCTCCAGGGAACAGGCCCGGGTGATGGTCTGGAAATCGCTGAAACGAATCTTCAGCGTGACGGTCCTGGCGCGGTAGCCTTTATTGGTGAGATCTGAAACAACCTCTTTCGTGAGTTCCGCGATGGTTCTGGCGATGATCTGCCAGTTTTTCACATCTTCCTGAAATGTCGTCTCCCGGCTGAATGATTTCGGCTCCCGGTGCGTCACCAGGGGACATTCGTCCAGGCCTCTCGCCGCCTCATAAAGGTAATGTCCATAGGAAGGGCCGAAACGGGTGAGGAGAATCTCCAGGGGCAAGGCCGCCAACTGTCCGATGGTCTCAATATTCATCGCCTTGAGATGTCCTTCCGTCTTTGGTCCGATCCCGTATAACTTTCTGATGGGCAGGGGCCATAAGCTGCCCTCGATGTCCTCTTCCGTAATAACGACAAGACCATCGGGCTTCTTAAGATCTGAAGCAATCTTTGCCAGCAGCTTATTCGGGGCGATGCCGATGGAGCAGGTCAATCCGGTTTTTTCAAGAATGCCGGTCTTGATCTTATCCACAAGGACATCATTGGCATCCGGCTCAGCGGATAAATCCAGGTATGCCTCATCGATGCCCACATCCTCCAGGAGCGAGGTGATCTCCCTCAGCACCGTTTTGAACTGGCGGGAGACCGCTTCGTAGGCCTCATAATCAACGGGCAGGAATACCGCCTGAGGACAAAGTTTATGGGCCGTCCTCAAAGGCAGGGCCGAGTGGATGCCGTATTTTCTGGCCTCGTAATTGGCCGTAGAGACAACGCCTCTTTTTGACGGATCTCCCCCGCCGCCAATGACCACGGGCCTTCCTTTCAGCGCCGGATTCCTTTTTTCTTCCACGGCGGCAAAAAAGGCATCCATGTCGATATGCAATATTCTCCTCATGGGGGAGAGCATAAAGATAAATCGGGATTATTACAAGGGGGCGGCGCTCAGAAAGTGAGGGAGGGACAATCTTGGGGTACCATTCTAAGTAACTCGACCATAAGTACTTGAAATTGTGCAAGTACATTTTTTTGGAGGGACGCGCTCCGTCGCGTCCGTGGCAGGTAGTGCAATATTCAAAGCCGTTCGGCCACGACGGAGCGTGGCCCTCCAAAATTCAAAGGCAAGTTACTCGTCGATGTGGGGCCGCAGGCGGTGTGGGTCGCTTTTCAGGTCCTTTCCTCCTTCAACCGGCGGATCAGGAAACGATCGAGCTGGTCGGCAAAGGCCTGGCAGTCCTTCTTGTCGAAGGCCGACGGTCCGCCAGTCATCAGGCCGCCGTCCCGCAATTCGCTCAGGAGATCCCGCAGGGCCAGGCGGTCCTTGACGTTCTCCTCCGTGTAGAGCTTGCCCCGGGGGTTCAGGGCGAAGGCGCCCTTGGAGACGACCCGGTCCGCCAGCGGGATGTCGGCCGTAATCACCAAATCGCCCGGTTCTGTTAACCCCACGATGCGGTCATCGGCGATGTCCGGCCCCTCGGGGACGAGAAGGCTCGAAATCAGAGGCGAAGGCCCCTTGCGGAGGGGCTTGTTGGCCACGAAGACGACGGGCAGGCCCAGGCGCAGGGCGGCCCGGACCAGAATCTCCTTCGCCGCCCCGGGAAATCCATCCGCATCAACGTATATCTTCATGAAGGTGCTTTCCGCGGAAAAACAAAGACGCCCTTCAGTCGCCCAAAATCTCTTTCACCCGGCCGCCGCCCTCCGGGCGCACCTGGATGCCGTGGATGGGGAAGGATATTGCCGGATGAGCCAGAGGGTAAAAACAGTTGACTTAGTCCAGCGCCTTAGTTTATGGGGTGAGAAAAAGCACGAATTAACTAGAGGAACGTCCTATGGCGGATATTGTCAATGTCCATGAAGCAAAGACCCATTTGTCACGCCTGCTGGAAGAGGTAAAGCAGGGCCGGGAAATCATTCTGGCCAAATCAGGAACGCCCGTCGCCCGACTGGTACCCTACGAGGCCATAAAGGCGCGCATCCCGGGGATGGCGGAAGGGGCATTTGACGAATCATTTTTTGATCCCCTGCCGGAAGAGGAACTGGCGGCCTGGGGGCAGTGACGAAAGATGGCAAGCCGCTTTCTCCTGGATACGCATGTGCTTCTTTGGTGGCTGTTCGATGACCCCAGGCTCTCCGAGGGGGCCCGCAAAATTATTGGCGATCCCGAGTCGGTCATCCTGGTCAGCAGCGCCTCGGTCTGGGAGATCTCCACCAAGTACCGCCTGGGTAAACTGCCCCAGGCGGCAGATGTGGTTAAAAATCTTCCCGTATTGCTCAGTCGTTCCCGGATGACGGTTCTGGAAATCTCCCAGGAACAAGCCCTGGCAGCAGGATCTCTCGCCGGCCTGCATCGTGATCCCTTTGATCGAATGCTCATTGCCCAGGCGCAAGGGGAAGATATTCCGATCATCACCACAGATTCGGCATTCCAACAATATCCCGTCAAAATCTGTTGGTAATTGGCGAGAGGGGGAACAGGCTTGGGGAATGCCGGGGACGTACCGCTTATTTTCTAAATGGCGCGTCAAAAGCGAGCCTTCCCACCCCTCCGTAATCCTCGCCCCTCTGTCATTTCTCTCGTGCGGGATGACGATTTTTTCTGAAATCGCTATCCTCATCACACCACGCGCATGGTCTGGTGGTTAAATCTTGCCGATTAAACTACCAGGGCGCCACCATGATAAATCGTGGTTCAGATGATACGCAAAGGCGATGCCGTTCAAGAAAGCATTTTTCCCCTTGACAATGACCGCTCGCATGTTAAGATAGTAATCAATTACTATCTTTTATCTCCGGGGTGTCTTATGCACATTAACTCGAAACATCTGCCTGCGGATGAGCGACGAGCGGTCATTGTCGCTGCCGTGCTGGACCTCGCCGCCGAGCAGAACCCGAGCGAGATCACCACGGCGGCAATCGCCAAACGGATGAATCTGACCCAGGGCGCCCTGTTTCGACATTTTCCCAGCAAGGACGCCATTTGGCAGGCGGTTATGGAATGGGTGGCGGACCAACTGCTTACCAGGGTAGAAGAGGCGGCAAGAGATGCAGCAACGCCTTTGGCGGGACTTGAGGCCATGTTCCTGGCGCACACTGCTTTTGTCGTTGCCCATCCCGGGGTCCCCCGTATGATGTTCGGCGAGCTGCAACGGGCGGAAGATACTGCGGCCAAGGCGATGGCGCGCACCTTGATAGGACGTTACGGTGAGCGCCTGGTCAGCCTGATTGACCGGGGGAAGATGCAAGGCGAACTGGCTGCCGAAATTGATTCCGCCGCGGCGGCGGCTCTCTTCATCGGGATGATCCAGGGATTGGTTATGCAATCCCTGCTTGCCGGGGAACCCAATCGCATGCACGATGAGGCGCCGCGTGTCTTTGCTATCTACCTGCGTGGTGTCGGGAGGGTCAAATGAGGCGCTTTTTTCGCAATACCCGGATCATCGCGCTGGTCGCGGCAATGGCGCCGCTCCTGGCGGTTTTCCTCTATGTGGCCGTTCGCTCCGGGCCATTCGCCCCCGTTTCTGTGACGGTGACCAGGGTCGAAAGTCAACCTGTTTCGGTGTCTTTGTTCGGTATCGGCCGCGTTGAGGCGCGTTACTCCTACCGCATCGGTCCGACGGCAGCCGGCCGCGTCAAGCAGGTTTATGCGCAGGTGGGAGATAGGGTCGGCGCCGGCCAGCTGCTGGCGGAGATGGATCCCGTGGATCTGGATGAACGGGTCGCGGCGCAGGAAGCGGCGATCAAACGTGCGGAAGCCCAGGTGTTGTCGGCGAAGGCTCAAGTGCAGGATTCATCGGTTCGCGCCGCCTTCGCCGAGTCACAGGTGCGCCGCTACACCCAACTCTTGCAGATACGCTCCGTCAGCGAGGAGACCCTTGCCGGCAAGCGACAGGAAAGCCAGGTCGCACAAGCCGGTCTCGCCGCCATGAACGCCAACCTGGACGCTGCAGAGCAGGAACTTGCGAGGCTGCGGGCCGACCGCGGGGCGATTGTCCAGCAGCGCGCCAATCTACTTCTCCGCGCGCCGGTAAAGGGTCTGGTGGTCGCCCGCGATGCTGAACCCGGAACCGCAGTCGCAGGAGGGCAGAAGGTGTTGGAGGTTGTCGATCCCGTAAGCATCTGGATCAATGTACGTTTCGACCAGTCGCGCGCCTCGGGTTTGCGCGCCGGGTTGCCCGCTATCATCCTGCTGCGCTCGCAAACACAGGAAAGAATCACAGGCCGGGTGGCGCGCGTGGAACCCCTGGCGGATGCCGTGACGGAGGAAGTCCTGGCCAAGGTCATTTTTGATCAACTGCCGGCTTTGTTGCCTCCGATTGGTGAATTGGCCGAGGTTACGCTGTCGCTGCCCGAGTTGGCGGCGGCGCCCGTGATACCAAATGCCAGTCTCAAGCGTTTGGCCGGGAAAAGCGGGGTGTGGCTGGTCGAAAAGGAGAAGCTTAAGTTCGCGCCTGTTCGCGTGGGGGCCTCCGATCTCGACGGCAGAGTCCAGATTCTGGAGGGACTCAAGGCGGGCGACCGGGTGGTGGTTTACAGCCAGCGCGAACTCCAGGAGCGCAGCCGCATCAAGATCGTCGATCGTTTGACGGAGGTTGCGCCGTGATCAGTCTGGCTGGCCGGGACATCCTCCATGCCTGGGGCAAGTTTGTTTTGACCGGCGTCGGGTTGGGGTTGCTGATTGGCGTGACCTTGATCATGGCCGGGGTTTACCGCGGCATGGTGGACGATGCCAAGGTGCTGCTCAACAACAGCGGTGCGGACCTCTGGGTGGTGCAGAAGGACACCTTGGGCCCCTATGCCGAGCCGTCAAGCATTTACGATGACACTTACCGCAGCATCCTCGGCATGCCCGGGGTAGCCCGTGCCGCCAATATAACCTACCTCACCATGCAGGTGCGCCAGGGCGATCGCGACGTCCGCGCCATGGTGGTCGGCATCGTACCGGATGGCCCGGGTGAACCGGGTTATCTGGTCGCGGGGCGTCGGATCACCCGCAGCCACTATGAGGCGGTGGCCGATGTCGCCACGGGATTCAAACTCGAAGACCGTATTCAGATCCGTCGCAACGACTACCGAGTGGTTGGGCTGACCAGGCGCATGGTGTCCTCAGGCGGCGATCCCATGGTCTTTATTCCCCTCAAGGACGCGCAAGGGGCGCAATTTCTGAAAGACAATGACGCCATCCTCGACCAGCGCCGCCGCACCGCGGCTAGTCCGGCCTTAAACAGCCCCGGCGTCCTCGATGCCGTTATCAACTCTCAGAGCGTCAACCCCTATGTCAATGCCGTACTCGTACAGATCAAGCCCGGTGAAACCCCCGAGGATGTGGCAGAACACATCCGGCGCTGGAAACGCCTGCAGGTTTACACGCGGGCGCAGATGGAGGATATCCTGGTGGCCAAGCTGATCGCCACTTCGGCCAAACAGATCGGCATGTTCCTGGTGATTCTCGCCATCGTCAGCGCGGCGATCGTCGCTTTCATCATCTATACCCTGACCCTGGGCAAGATTCGTGAAATCGCCGTCCTGAAACTGATCGGGACGCGCAATCGCACTATCGCCGGCATGATTATGCAGCAGGCATTGGCCCTGGGTCTCATCGGTTTCGTGGTGGGCAAGATCGCTGCCACCTTCTGGGCGCCCATGTTTCCCAAATATGTCCTGCTCGAACCGGGGGATGCTGCACGAGGATTCATCGCCGTAATGGTCATCTGCGTCCTGGCCAGCTTGCTGGCCATTCAGGCCGCCCTCAAGGTGGACCCCGCGGAGGCGATCGGTGGCTGAGATGCAAGGCAAGGGTATCCTCATCGAGGGTCTGCGCAAGCGCTACGGCACGGGCGAGACCGCAGTTGACGCGCTCAAGGAAGTGAACATGCACGTTGCCGCGGGCGAGGTGGTGGGTCTCATTGGTCCCTCGGGGTCGGGCAAGAGTACCCTGCTCAAATGTCTCGGCGCGATAATCGAACCTACCGCCGGACGGATGACCCTGGGCAGCGACCTGATTTACGAGGACAAGTGGCAGATCAAGGATTTGCGCGCCCTCCGGCGCGACAAGATCGGTTTTGTCTTCCAGGCGCCATATCTGATTCCCTTTCTCGATGTGACCGACAATGTTGCACTGTTGCCCATGTTGGCCGGATTGTCCAATGCCGAATCGCGCCGCCACGCCCTGGAGATGCTCCAGGCGTTGGATGTGGCTCATCGCGCCCGGGCCATGCCGTCGCAGCTTTCCGGGGGCGAGCAGCAGCGCGTTTCGATTGCCCGCGCCCTGGTGAACAGGCCGCCGGTGGTGCTTGCCGACGAACCGACGGCGCCTCTGGATAGTGAACGGGCCCTCGCCGTGATCCGCATCCTCAACAGGATGGCGCAGCAGTACGAAACGGCCATTATCGTCGTGACCCATGATGAAAAGATCATCCCGACCTTCAAGCGGATCTACAACATCCGCGATGGCCACACCCTGGAAGAGACCGGGGAGGGACGGGCGTTTGAGTAGGGGCACGGCCTGCCGTGCCCTGCAGCCTCAATAACCTGAGCAGTTACAAGCAAAGGAGCGAAGATCATGAATCGAACCTGGACCATGAAATGGCTGGCGATTGCCGCAATCGTGTTTGGTCTCGCGACCGTCTTGAGCGGCGGTCGGGCCTTGTTCGGCAGTATGGAATCCCGTGCCGCTCTGGGCAATACGGTTTCCTTTGTACTCTGGTTCAATTTTCTTGCCGGCTTTATTTACACCCTGGCCGGGGCGGGCCTGCTGCTTCGCCGGCGCTGGGCCGTCTATGCCTCGCTGTTTGTCGCGGTTTCCACGGTCTTCGTTTTTGCGGCCTTTGGCGTTCACATTATGGGCGGCGGGGCATTCGAGATGCGAACCATGGGCGCCATGATGATTAGATCGATATTCTGGATTGCCGTGGCGATTGTCTCGCTGCGTGCGCTGGAAAGGCCTCCGGTTTCGGGGCCGTAGGTTTATTTGACATAACTACTCGGGTTCACGGTTAAACAGTGAACAGTGAACAGTGAACCAGATAACCTGTTATCACCAGGGAAAGACCAATGAAGATTGTAGCCCTTATACCTGTCTGGCTGATCCTGTGCATGGGGATGCTGGCCGGCTGCGTTGCCGGTCCCGATTTCAAGCGGCCCGCCGCACCTGAGGTGGCCGGTTACAGCGTCGCGCCTCTGCCCGCGCAAACCGTATCCTCTGCCGGAGCGCTGGGCCAGGCGCAACGTTTTATGCCGGGGGCCAAGACCCCAACCTCCTGGTGGCGGCAGTTCGAGTCGCCGAAACTCGATGCCCTGATCGAACAGGCATTACAAGCCAGTCCCTCCCTGGAAGCGGCCAACGCCACCTTGCGACAGGCCCGGCAAACCTATGAGGCGCGAGCCGGCGCTACCCTCCATCCTCAAATGAATGCCAGACTGGGGGCGCAACGCCTGGGAACAAACACTGCCGCGAGCGGCCAGTCCGGTGGCGAGAGGGTGTTCGACCTCTACAACGCCTCGGTGGACGTAAGCTACAACCTCGATCTCTCCGGCGGCAACCGCCGGACCCTCGAAGCCCTGGCCGCACAGGCCGACTATCAAGGCTTTCAGCGCGAGGGCGCCCGCTTAACCGTTGCGGCTAATGTGGCTACGGCGGCCATGGCCCAGGCGCAGCTTATTTCACGAATCGAGGCCACCGAGGCCATCCTTGCGGCGCAAAGCGAACAACTGGATATCACCCGCGCACGTCTGAACCTCGGTGCGGCCTCGGGCCATGATTTCTTTACGTGGCAAACACAAGTGGAACAAACACGCGCGCTGATACCGCCATTGCATAGTTCCCTGGCGCAGATAACCCATCTGCTGGCCGTCCTGGCCGGGCAGCCGCCAGGGGCCGGGACGATGCCTCAATTTGCCCTTGCCGATTTTAATCTGGCCACGGATTTACCGGTAAGCGTACCGTCAGAGCTGGTTCGACAGCGCCCGGACATTCGCGCTTCCGAGGCCCTGCTTCACGCGGCCAGCGCCCAGTACGGCCTGTCCGTTTCCAAACTATATCCTCAGATTTCCCTCAGCGCCAATCTTGGTTCACAAGCGATCACCCTGGCCAGTCTGTTCGGCCCCGGATCATTGGTGTGGGGGTTGGCGGGGCAATTGGCGCAGCCCCTGTTCCAAGGGGGGCTTCGCGCCGAGTCGCGGGCCGCCGAGGCGGGTTTCGATGCGGCCGCGGCCAATTATCGCCAAACCGTGCTGCAGGCGCTGCGCAATGTGGCCGACGTACTCTCGGCCCTCGACTACGACGCCCGGACGCTGGCGGCCCAAGCCGCCGCCCACGCGTCCGCGTTGGAGTCGCTCCGGTTGGTGGAGCAGCAGTATGGTCTGGGAGCGGTCAGTTATCTGGCGCTTCTCACGGCGCGGCAACAGGCAGAGCAGACTCGGCTCAGCCTGATCACGGCGCAGACTCAACGTCTGTCCGACACGGTTGCCCTGTACCAGGCCATGGGGGGCGGGTGGTTACATGATGAAGGCACGGCGGCCACAGGCGAGCCCCTGTAAGCGGGGTTATCTTGTCCTCTGTTCCCGGCACTGCCCGGGAACGCGCAAACGATTCTGATTGACAGTCTCAAGCATTATTCGTACTTTGCAATCAATGTTACCGGTCGCCGAATACGATATTTGCAGTTGGCAATCACTTGTCATGGTCGGTGAGAAAGCTTAACTCGTTTCGAAGAATGGTGAATGCAGGAAGGGAGGTTTGCCATGCCTACCGCAATGGAGCAGCGATTGGACAGGCTTGTCCATGAAATAAACGAAATCAAAAAAGAGATGATTCTGCAGAAGGTGCCGTACGCTGTCAGAGCCGTCAGGAAAATCAACGCCTGGAAGTCTCTGGGAGAGAAGATTTCCGTCAGGTGGGATCATGTTTCCGCCGTTGATGAAATCAGGCAGCAGCGGGATGGGGTATGATGAAAAAGCTGGCCATCGACAGTTCCGTGACGAAATGGTGAAAAAATTCCAAACGCCATAAATAAGGAAATAAAATATTTAGCTAGAGGTGCATTTCAAATGAAACAGAACGATGTTCTGCGTCTATCGCTGCCTCCAGACCTTTCCTATCTTCATTTAGCCCAGATGGTCATTCGAGAGACGGCACGGAAAATCGGTTTCACCGGCGACGATCTCTATCAAATCGACCTGGCTTCAGAAGAGGCGATTTCCAATGTCATGGTACACGCATTTGCAGACCATGAACGGGAAAACTTTGAACTCATCTGTGAGCGGGCGCCTCTGGGCATGAAGATCACCATTAAAGAAAAGGGTCTGCCCTTTGATCCCGGGCAAATTCCGGATTATTGCCCGTCAGAGGACATCGATAAGATGTCGGCCTCCGGCATGGGGATATTCCTCATGAAGAAATTCATGAATGAGGTATATTTCCGTAACCTCGGCATGGAGGGCAAAGAAACACACCTGGTCAAGTATTTGCCGGCAAGGAGTATCGATTCATACCTGTCTGCAAAGGAACTCGCGGAAGCAGAAACCAAAGAAGTATCAGACTTGGGAATACCATTCCCCTCGCTGCCCAACCGGGAAAGGATCGCCTACAAGGTCCGGAGGATGGAACCCGCCGAAGCAGTGGAGATTGCCCGGTGCGCCTATAAATCGCATGGCTATACGTTTTTCGACGATCACATCTATTATCCGGAGCGGATTATCGAACTCAACAAGACGGACGAAATGATTTCCGCTGTCGCCGTGACGGAAGATGATATTTTCATGGGACACGCCGCCCTTCTTTATCCCTCGCTTTCGACGCGGATCGCCGAATACACATTTGTCTTCGTGAATCAGGAGTACCGCGGTCATGGATGCATGGAGCGGATCGCCGACTTTTTGTTCCACTGTCCCAAGAAAAAATCCCTCGATGGCGTTTATGTCTATTCCGTGACCAACCACGACTTTACCCAGCGGGGAATAGCCCGGTTCGGCATTCGCGATTGCGGTCTCCTGCTTGCTTCCAGCCCCGAAACTTGGGTCTTCAAGGGGATCGAATCGGATCAGGTCCAACGGATCACGGTCGCCCTGAGCTTCAAGTACCTCACCCCTCCCCCGACCCTGACCCTGTATCCCCCGGCCCGGCATCAGCCCATCATTGCCCGTCTGTATCAAAACATCGGCGCGCCGAACCACCGCTTTCTTACCCCGGACGAGGATTTTCAACAACACCTTCCCGCGGAGGCGAAGATCCTGACCGATGTCCTCATGACGGAAAATTGCGCGGAAATTCATGTGGTAAGCTACGGCGGCAACGTTCGCCATGAAGTCCGGAAAACCCTGCGAGACCTGTGTCTGAAAAATGTGGCCGCCATTCAGCTCTTTTTGAATCTGAAAGATCCCGTCACTTTTTCCATGACGGCGGAATTTGAAAAGATCGGCTTCTTCTTTGCCGGTATCCTGCCTCTGGCCCTGGTCGGGGACGCGTTGATTCTCCAATATCTGAACAATGTCCGCATTGATTATGACAAGATCGTTCTATTTACGGACGAAGCCCGTCAAATCAGAGACTATGTCCGGGAAATGGACCCCAATCGAGATTTTTAAAGGAGATTCCCGATGATTTTCGCTGGGAGGTGCAACCGTGAAAAATGGATCAGAGCCGTTTTACATCGAACTCCTGTCCTGGAGGAATCTGCGATCCGCCCTGAATCTCCTGAATCGTGTCTTCCCGCGGGAAGCCCAGGCAGGTGAACGACCGGTTGTCTTCTTTACGGCCAGCCTTTGTTCTGTGGGACGATTCCTGCTGAAATGGAAAGGATACCCCTTTGTCCGCTACTGGGTCGCCAGAGACAACGAAACCGGCGCGGTGATCGGAACGGTCGGTTTGTATACCAAAGCGGACGACGACGAGGCTTACTGGGGGGGCTGGATGTGTGTGGATCCCGAAGCACGCGGAAAATCTCTCGGGATGATGCTCGCCTACCGGGCCTTGGTGGAGGCAATCAAAATGGGCGACCGGAAATACGTCCGGCTTTATACTTCCACGGACCCCAATGAGGCGGCGGCCCAGATCATGTACGACCAGATGGGGCTGCAGGTTTACAGGGTCGAGGACGAGTCCGGCACGGGCTACAAAAGGCTCTATCGTCAGATCGAACTGTAACCCGCCCGATGAAGATTGACGACTTCGTAAAAAGTACCCAAGGCGTCATTCCCGCGTAGGCGGGAATCCAGAAGTAATTGAATACACTAGATTCCCGCCTACGCGGGAATGACAGAATGTGGGGTTTTCAGACTTTTTACCGCTTCATCAAGATTGATCCAACCGAAATCTCGGGGGAAGGATTTGCAAATTGACTGAT
>JAXMLI010000210.1:0-8827 GCA_034368785.1 Smithellaceae bacterium
ATGGAAAACAGGGGCGGGCTGTCCGCGGTTTGGAATGACCGGCGGATACACCTTCCCCTCCCGGTGGGGGGGATCATGACCGATCAGGATGCCTATCAGACGGCCGCCAAATACGAATTGCTTGACAGAAGCGCGAAAGAACTTGGTTCTGCCCTGACGGCGCCCTTCATGACCCTCTCCTTTTTGGCCCTCTTGGTCATTCCCCGCCTCAAACTGAGCGACCGGGGCCTGTTTGACGGGGATAATTTCCGTTTTGTTGACCTTTTTGCCCTTTAGGTGGATACAATAACCTCAAAAGGAGGAACCCCATGCAAACAAGAATTGGCGACATCCTGATAGAAAAGCGATTGCTGACAAAAGAACAGCTGGATCATGCCCTGAAGCTCAAAATAGCATCGACAAAAAAGCTGGGGGAAATATTTGTTGAGCTGGGTTATCTGACGGGAAAAGAGGTGGTCGAAAACCTGTACACCCAGATATACGAAAGGATCAAGGGCGTTATCGAACCTCTGGCAGACCTCGAATTGCTGATCGCGGAACTCTATGAGGTGTGCGCCTCATTGATTCCCGAAAAGAGGGATTTCTTTTTGGCCCTGAAAAGCGAGGAAATCGCCCATGCCGAGCACATCAAGGATATGATCTGCATGGTTTACGCCCGGCCACATCTGTTCGAAGTCGGCCTGGCAATCACACCTGCCTCCGTCAATACGGTTATTGGCGGCGCGAAAACCAACCTGGCAAAGATCAAAAACAGGGAAATTCCCCGGGATAAGGTTATTATCATCCTCAAGGATATGGAAAAAAGTCTTATCGAGGCCAGGTTCTTCGATATCCTCAAGACCAGCGATAGCGAGTACAATGAACTGGCCAGAAAGGTAAAGACCGATACAGTCAATCACCGGAAGCTGCTGGAGACGATTTAACCGCATCAATACCGACCCCCTTCAGGGATGCCAGTTTCCCGATGATAAAATCGATATCCTTTTTTTTATGGAAAATACTGCCGTGCTGGGGAGCGATCCTGTCTATTTCCAGACCTCCGATGGCCCGCATGGCGATCCGCAAAGCCTTGCCAGAGGGAATCAGCATCTTGTGAAAATCAATAATATCCGGGAGAGGACAGTACTTGCCCCTTTTTATACACCGGTCATAATCCTCACAGGTGTAACATTCTTCTTCCAGTTCAGTATATAGTTCCCATTTATTCGAAATGCTCCCGAACAGATCACTGCTGAAGAGCGTTTTGGTCTTCTGGTCATAGGTGACAAAACTGCCGGCGTCATGGGCATAGGGTGTTTTGATGAACTTGAACGTACGCCCCGCGAAATGGAAAAACATGCCATATTCATCGATTGACTTAAGTAAAGCACGTTTATCTCTCTCAATGTAGTAACTGATAAAGGTATTGTTTCTTGGCTCGGAAAGAACCTGAAGTTGCGTGTTGGAACAAATATCCACCATATTGGACAGAGAACCGCACAAATCGGGATCAACGTGATGATAAATCAAAGCGACAATCTGCTCCGGCAATATGCCGGCCTGCAAAATTTTCATCATCACCACAGGAAAGTCGGGGCGACTTCCCGCGTCAATCAAGACCGCCTGATCCCCTTCAATAACCAGGTAGGGGTTACAGTGGAAGTTCGAGACCTGGTCATGAAATCCCACCCAGAAGATGTTATCGGCGATTTCTATCGGCCGCTCGTAACCCATCTTATGATTCACTGGATCCATTATCGCTCCCCAAGAACAAAGTAGGCCTTCATGTCCGCTTTATTTTTCAGGGCTATTTCCCCTCTTTCCTCAAATTGAAAACGATGATTTGTTTTTATATATGTCGCGTGGGATACATTCACCTTCCCGGCTTCCCCCGCTGACTCAAATCTGGCGGCAATGTTCACATTATCGCCAAAAACATCGAACTGCATTCGTTCCTTGCCCACGACGCCGGCCATCACCTTGCCTGAGTGAATGCCAATCCGGAGCCGGAGGGGCTGATTGATTCCCCTGCTGAAGGAGTCAACCAGCCCCACCAGTTCCAGTCCGGTTTTCACGGCCATGACCGCGTGCCCTTCATCTTCACGGGGCGCCCCAAAAACTGCCATATAGGCGTCTCCAATGGTCTTTATTTTCGTGCCGCGGAAGCGCAGCACCAGATCATCTATCTCCTTGAAGAGGCGATCGAGAATCCCGATCAGTTCGTCGCCCGGGATCTTCTCCGCTAACCCGGTAAACCCGACAATATCGGAGAATAAAATCGTGCAATCGTAAGGGCGAGGAGGGAACCGGCCCCCGTACTTGATCTCATTGGCCACCCTCTCCGGCAGGGTGTTCTTCAAGAGGCTGTCTACCCTCTTCTCCAGAATAACATACTGGCTGATCAATTCTTCCAGCAGTTTCTTGTGAATACGATCGTCCTGAATTTTGGCAAGCGAGTCAAGGTAACCAATGATCAAGGAATCGCTTAAACGTTTATCGCAAGGATCATCAGATAATTTTGCTATCAGATTCAGGGGCTTCATCACACACCAAAGTAAATCCATTTGCGGGCGGGTTATTATCTTCATAGGTTAAATCTATTTTTCTGTCAATTTTATAAGCAATTTACCCGTTAATTATCTCCTTGACAATTTCCTGATCGGACGGTTACTAATGGCCGAAGCCGACGGGAGCGCAATTTGAACCGATCCCCGCGCTCTGGCCATGCCCCCCCTTTTGGTTGCCAACCTGCAGCAGTCAGCAGCAGATTATGTAGAAGAAGAGGTGATGCCCATGGAATATCCGAATGCGCCCTTCGAACCTTTCTTTAACTGGTACAACCGGCCAAAGGTATTGTACGCCCCCGGGGTGAGACGGGAGTTGGCATACGAAATGACCCAGCTGGGCGGTAAGCGGCCGCTCGTCTTCACGGACAAGGGCGTGGTGGGCGCCGGTGTAGCCGAAATGGTACTTGCCGCTCTCCGGGACGCCAAACTGGAAATCGCGGGAATCTTCGACGGGATACTCCAGGACGCGAGGATTGATATTATTAATGATGGCGCGGCATTTTACCGGCAAACCCGGGCCGATTCTGTGATCGCCGTGGGCGGCGGCAGCGTCATGGATACGGTCAAGGCGGTAAATATCATGATCGGCCAGGGTGAGGAGGACTTTCAGCCCCTGGCCGACCAAGCCGGCCTTTATGAGGGGGCCAGGCCGCTGCCGCCTCACATCGCCTTCCCCACCACCGCCGGCACAGGCTGTGAGATCACCTCGGCCATGGTGGTCCTCGATACCAACGCAAAAGTCAAGCTCTCCGTGACTCACCCCTTCTGTAACGCCGATGTCGCGATGCTTGATCCGGAGCTGACGGTCAATCTCCCCCCCAGGATCACCGCCTTCACCGGCATGGACGCACTGACCCATGCCATCGAGGGAATTGCCTCACGGGGCGCCCAGCCCATCTCCGATGCCCTGGGCCTGCACGCCATCAGACTCATCTTTTCCTCCCTCCCCCGGGTAATGCAGGAACCGAAGGACCTGGAGGCCAGGGGGAAAATGCTCATTGCCAGCAGCATGGCCGCAATGTGTTTCTTCAATACGATGACGGGTGCAGTACATGCCACGGCCCATGCCCTTGGCGCCCGGTACGGCATACCCCACGGCCTGGCCAATGCCATCATGCTGCCGGCGGTCATGACCTTCAACCTCGAAGAAATACCTGAACGTTACATGATGATCGCCGACGCGATGGGCCTTGACGTAAGCGGAATGTCGCCTCATGACGCGGGCGCCAGGGCCATCGAAGCGGTCGTCAAACTCAAACGTGACATTGGCCTTACCGACACCCTGGCAGACCTGGGCGTACCGGAAGACCCGGAGGACCTGGCGGGGCTGGTGGAGCTTGCCGCGAGCGACGGACAGATCGGCTACAATCCCCGTTACCTGGAGGATAATGATATCCTCAACCTTTACCTCAACGCCCGCAAATAGGAGGAACAAATGGAATACTGGAAAAACGAAACGGAACCGATCACGGCCTTTGTCAAGTTATTTGAAAACGCCGCGCTGGATGCGGAACTCCATGAGGGGCTGAAAAAGGTAAATCAGCTGATCTGGTTTGACTACACCGAAGACGGACCTAACTGCTCCTTCCATGTGGATGCCCGGGGCGGACAGGAGGTCAAGGTGGCGCAGGGCAAACCATCGGAACAGCCGGACCTGATCATGTCTCTCTCGGCAGATGACGCCCACCGCTCCTGGTCCAATAAACTCAACCCGGTCATGGCCATCACCAGGAAAAAGATCCGGGTGAAGGGCTCCGCCACGGGTCTGCTCAAACTCGCCCCGAAGCTGAAGAAAGTGGCGGTCATCTACGAGCAGGCGCTCCGGGAGCTGGGCTGGGAAAATAAGATATTAAAGTGATGTTCGACTCGTCAACGATCTCCTTGTAGTGAAGTCGTCAAATTTGGGCAGGGCGGTTTTTCTCCCCTCTTTCGCAAAAAGAGGGGAGAAGTCTCTGCGAGAATATGATGCCAACATTATTTTCGCACACCCCTTGCAGTGCAGGGCCTTGCGCCCCTTTTGTGTCGATAGCAGGAGAAAGGACAGAACCATGAAGGGCAACACCGGAAAGGTTGTTTTCATCGATCTCTCTTCGGGCCAGGTTAAGATAGAGATGATCCCCGAGGATTATTACCGGAAATACATCGGCGGGAGCGGCCTGGCGGCCAAATTGTTCTGGGAGCGCGGCGACTTCGAGGCAGACCCTCTCTCGCCGGAAGCGATGCTGATCCTGATGAACGGCCCCCTGGCGGGACTCCGGCTGTCCGGGGCCAGCCGAAACTGCGTGGCCGGTCGTTCCCCTCTTACAGGGCATTGGGGTGATTCCTCCTGTGGCGGTTACTTTGCGCCGGAACTCAGGTATGCCGGTTACGATGGCATTGTGATCACCGGTCGGGCGGCGACGCCTTCCCTGATTTTGATCGAGGATGACCGGATCGAGATCCAGGATGCCGTCCCCTATTGGGGAAGGCCTACCGGGGAAGTTGATGGCCTGTTGAAGCAGAGGTACGGCAAAAATCACCGCACCATGATCATCGGCCCCGCGGGTGAGAACCTGGTCAGGTACAGCATCATCCTTAACGAGGGACATCACGCCACCGGGAGGGCCGGCTTCGGGGCGGTCTTCGGCGCGAAAAATCTCAAGGCCCTCGTGATCAAGGCGACAAAAAAGGAAATGGATGTAGCCGAACCAAAGGTTTTGGCCGGATTGCGGAAAAGCCTCAACGAGAAGATCAAAAACGCCGTAGCCTCGAATGTCTTCCATGAAAACGGCACGGCGGCCAACCTGATGGGAGGGGTGTACAGCGGGGATGTGCCGGTGAAAAACTGGACCTCCAACTTCTGGGAAGAGGCCGCGGAGGCCTTGACGGGCAGCACCCTGACGGAAAAGTACCTGACCGGGCGAGGGGCCTGCGCCTACTGCGCGATCGCCTGTAAGAGAATAGTGGAAATCAAGGAGGGACCCTACGCCCTGCCGGAGGGGCCGGGACCGGAGTATGAGACCATCGTCTCTTTCAGCACCCTCATCGGTTCCCTGGACCTGGCGGCCACCTGCCTGGCCGGCCGGGTCTGCAACGACCTGGGACTGGACACCATCTCTGCGGGGGCCACCATCGCCTGGGCGATGGAGGCCTGCGAGCGGGGCGATCTCTCCCCTGAGGAGACGGACGGCATTGCCCTGTCTTGGGGAGATGTGGACCTGGTAATTAACCGGATACTGCCCATGATTGCCGCCCGGGAAGGAAAACTCGGAAACCTTCTGGCCGATGGAAGTGTCGCCGCCTCTCAGAAGATTGGTAAGAACTCCATCAAATATACCGTCCACAGCAAAGGAATGGAAGCCCCGATGCACGATCCCCGGGGCGGGGGTCATGGTCTCGCGCTCACCTACGCCATGAGCCCCCGGGGGGCCTGTCATGTGGCCGATCCGATGCTCTTCATGGAAATGGGCGCCCGCTATTACCCGGAAATCGGCTTCGAATATGAGCTTTCCCCCCTGACGGATGAAAACAAACCGGAGGCGGCGGTTATTTCCGTCCAGCTCGGCGCGATCGAAAACAGCGCATGTTTCTGCCAGTTCGCCGACGCCGAAATCACGATCCCCGAATGGGTCAGCCTCTTCAATGCCACCGCCGGCTATGGCTGGGATATAAGCGAGATGATGAAGGCCGGCAGAAGGGTCTTTTACCTCAAACGCCTGCTCAACAGGCGTTTCGGCCTGGACGCGACGGACGACAGCCTGTCCCCGCGGATGCTTGAACCGGCCCGGGACGGCGAACCGGCCGGGATAGAAATGAATCTGGCGGGGATGAAGGAGAAATTTTATCGGCTCATGGGAATGGACCAGATAAAGGGCATCCCCACCAGGACAACCATGGAAAAACATGATATGGTTGAAGAGTCAAGGATGGTCTGGTAACCAGGCAGGCACCGCAAACGAGGCGCCCGGGACAACCTACCCGTTCCTGGCGCCTGTTTTTTATAAATAAAAGAGGGACGCAAGAATCATATGCAGGAAAATGGCAGGAAAACAGGTTTTTTCCAGAGATTAAAGGCGGGGTTGACCAAAACCAGAACCAGCCTCGTATCAAACATTGATCAACTCTTTTTGGGAAGGAAGGTCATCGACCAGGCGCTCTTCGACGAGCTGGAAGAGATACTTATCACCGCCGATGTGGGTCCCGCCTTCACCCTTGAGCTGATAGAAAAAATGAAAGAAACGGTCGGCAGGAACGAACTGGCCGATCCCTCGGCATTGAAGACGGTCCTGAAGGAGCATATCCGGGGGATTCTCGCCCGGGTAAGCGCCCCCCTGTTAATTCCGGGGAACGCCCTTTTCACCGTCATGGTGGTGGGAGTGAACGGGAGCGGCAAAACCACGACCGTCGGCAAGATCGCCCACGACCTCAAAGAACGTGGCCTGTCGACCATCCTGGTGGCAGCGGACACCTTCCGGGCGGCAGCGATTGAACAGCTTGAGGTCTGGAGCGCCCGGGCGGGCGTTCCCCTGATCAAGCAGCAGGCCCAGGCCGATCCTTCGGCGGTCGTCTTTGACGCCCTCAAATCGGCACAGGCGATGAAGGCGGACGTGATGATCATCGATACGGCCGGACGGCTGCACAACAAGGCAAATCTCATGGAAGAGCTCAAGAAGATGAAGAGGATCATGGCGAGGGAACTTCCCGGCGCGCCTCATGAGGTATTACTGGTGCTGGACGCCACTTCCGGCCAGAATACGCTGACCCAGGCCAGAATGTTCCAGGAGGAAGCGGGGGTGACCGGCCTGGTGCTGACTAAACTGGATGGAACATC
Source organism: Smithellaceae bacterium (assembly GCA_034368785.1). Taxonomy (GTDB): domain Bacteria; phylum Desulfobacterota; class Syntrophia; order Syntrophales; family CAMTWB01; genus CAMTWB01. The sequence continues at coordinate 7,357 of JAXMLI010000210.1, forward strand.
CAAAGGCGGGGTAATCATCAGGATTGCGCGGGAATTTCAGATTCCCATTCGTTACATCGGCGTGGGAGAGGGCATCGAAGACCTGCGTGGATTTGACGGTGAGGAATTCGTCGAAGCCCTCTTCAAGACGGACTGACCTTTGGCCCCCGCGGAAAAATATGATCATGGGAAAGATATTCGCGATCGGCGACATCCACGGATGTCGCGACCTGCTCGAAAAACTGCTGAAGCAGCCGAAGATCGATCCGCTGGATGACACGCTTGTCTTTGTAGGCGATTACATCGACCGCGGTCCGGATTCCAAGGGAGTGGTGGACAGGCTGATCCGTCTGCAAGAGGAGTACAGGCAAGTGGTCTTTTTACAGGGAAATCATGAAGGTCTTTTCCTGGACTATTACTTCCGGGGAAAGGAAGAGAGGTTTTTCGCCAACGGCGGACTGGCCACCATTGCCTCCTACCGCACAGAGAAGAGATTTTCACCTGGTGAACCCACAGACGAGTCCCTGGCTTGCCATTTCGGCGTTGCCAAGCCCCAACAAGAATCCCGCGGGGATTTACTTCTTCCCGAGGGACATCTGGATTTTTTCCACTCCCTCCTGCCCTTCTTCGAGACCGATGACTATTACTTCGTCCACGCGGGCATCCGACCGGAGATCGGGCTCGCGGACCAGCACATCGACGACCTGACCTGGATCAGGAACGAGTTCGTCCATTCACCCAGCCTCTTTCCCAAGACCGTAGTCTTCGGTCATACGGTATTTCCTGAACCATTTATCAGACGGGACAGGATCGGCATTGATACCGGGGCAGTCTTCGGGGGCAAGCTGACCTGTCTGGAGCTACCTGCCATGAAGTTCTACCAGGCATGAACAACCGCAAATGTTCGCCCATCCGCGTACCGCCATCCCCAACCTTCCCGGAAACGTGATTGACAGCTTTTTCAAACCATGCTAGTTAATCCCGCGATTTACCAGAGCCCCCGTAGCTCAGTAGGATAGAGCAACGGATTCCTAATCCGTGTGCCGCGCGTTCGACTCGCGCCGGGGGTACCAGAAATCAAGGGGTCAGAAATTTTACCTCTCCCCAAAAAATACTGCCCCGTGGATAACCCAGATTCAGCAATGTCAGCTTTTTTGTGTCATCCAATAAATACTCTTTTGGTTCTGGTTTTGTTCCTCCCCCTTCAAGGGGGCCTTGGGAGCGGCACTGCCAGATTCCTCCCCCTTCAAGGAAGCCTTGGGAGAGGCACTGCCAGATTCCTCCCCCTTCAAGGAAGCCTTAGGAGAGGCACTGCCAGATTCCTCCCCCTTCACGGGGGAGGTCAGGAGGGGGATGGGGTTGTAGTTGCGGCACGGTCAATTGACCCCATCCCCACCCCGACCCTCCCCTTGAAGGGGAGGGAGAAGGCCCCGCAAATACGGCCATTGTGCCTTAAAAAGAACCTGATAAGGACAAGTGCAATTTTCTAACA
>JAXMLI010000211.1:0-4370 GCA_034368785.1 Smithellaceae bacterium
CCTTCCCTGTCTGATGTATGATGCGAAGACCCAGGCCCTCGTTCTTCAGGTATGGCAGGGCGTCAATCATGGCCTGATTGATCGCCCGCGAACCCTGACTGCCGCCAAAAATCAGGAGTGTAAACCCCGTCTCTGGGAGCGCGGGCGGGACGCCCGCGCTCCCAATGAACGCCTTCCTGACCGGGTTGCCTGTTACTATAGTTTTGCCCGGGGAAAACCAGTGGAGGGTTTCCGGATAGGTGACGTAAATCCGACGCACGAAGGCCCCCAGTATCCGGTTTGTAATCCCCGGTTCGGCATTCTGCTCGGCGATTGCCGTTTTAATACCCAAAAGCCAAGCCACAAGCAGCGCCGGACCGGAGGCATATCCCCCCACGCCAAGCACGAAATCCGGACGGAAAGACCTGATAATCCGCAAAGACTGGACCATGCCAAGCGGGATGAGAAAAAGATTTCTTATGGACCCTCTCATCCCCCTGCCCATGATCCCTTCCGCCCGGATTGTTCGAAGGTCAAACCCCAGTTTGCCAAGGAGCCTGCCCTCAATACCGCGCGAGGTTCCGATGAACAGGATCTTGTTTTCCACGTTGCGATACAGGAATTCCTCAGCGACGGCAATGCCGGGGAAGAGATGCCCTCCCGTCCCCCCTCCCGCGATTATGATTCGCAAATGTTCCACCTGGCTCATTTTTCGATTCCTTCACTTCGGGCCATGGCTCGAAATATTGAGGAGAATCCCTACCGCGGCCATGCTCATCAGGAGGGAGCTGCCTCCGTAGCTCAGGAATGGCAGGGCAATACCCTTCAGGGGAATCAGGCCCATCACGCCAAAAATATTTATCACCGCGCCAAAGGCCACGATCAGGGTCAAACCAACGGCGAGGAGATTGGCAAAGAAATCGTCCATCCGATAGGAGATCGCCAAACCACGATAGATCAGAATCGCGTAAAAACTGATTACCATCACAACGCCAATAAGCCCGCTTTCCTCGGCGATAATGGCCAGAATAAAATCCGTGTGGGGCTCAGGGAGATAGAACAGTTTCTGCATACCTCCGCCCAGCCCCACGCCAGTGGCCCCGCCCGAACCGAAGGAAATGAAGGACTGGATGATCTGAAAACCGGTATTAAGGGGATCCTTCCAGGGATCCAGGTAACTGGTCAGTCTTTCAATGCGGTATCCTTTCATGAAGAGAAGCAACACCGCCAAGGGTATAAATAAAGCCCCCATGACCATCAGATGCCTCATCTTGATGCCGGCGAGAAAGAACATGATCAGGGTTATGCCCGAGACAAGCATGGCAGTACCGTAGTCCGGCTGTCTGAGAATCAGAAAGGCAACCAGGCCGGTGATCCCTAAAGCGACGAAAAAAGGCAGTTTGATCTCCGATACGTGGTTACATCGCTTGGAAAGAAAATCGGACAGGAAGATAACCATGCCAACCTTTACCAGTTCGGACACCTGAAATGAGGCGATTCCCATCCTGAGCCACCGGGTCGCGCCGCCCGCCCGGACCCCGAAGCCGGGGACCAGGATAAGACAGAGCATCGCCACGGAAACAAAAAGGATCGGATAGGCCAGTTTTCGCCAGACCGTGTAGTGAATCTTGCTGAAGAGAACCATGATCACCATGCCGATGGTGACAAAAAAGATCTGTTTCTTGATAAAAAACTCGCCGTCCTTGAACTTTTCCAGGGCCAGAAGGGAACTGGAACTGTAGATCATCACCGTACCAAAGGTAATAAGGGCAAGGGTCGCCACGAGCAGGAGCATATCAGGTTCCCTACTCTGGGGATTCGTCAGCCTTTTTTTAAAGATATTTGACAACATCTTTAAAAAACCGCCCCCTTTCACGGTAATCGGAAAACTCGTCGAAACTCGCGCACCCGGGGGATAAAAGAATTACGTCACCCGCCGCGGAATCACGATAGGCCGCCCTCACGGCATCCTCGAGTCCTTTGGTCGTCCTCGTTTTGACGACCCCCTGCAAGGCGGAGGCGATTTTATCCCCGGCCTCGCCGAAGGTAACCAGTTCTTTCACGCTCCCTGGGAGGAAAGGGGCCAATGGCCGGAAATCACTATCCTTGTCGCGACCTCCCATCAAAAGGATTATTTGTCCGGTAAAGGTCTCAATCGCCCGCTGTACCGCGCCCACATTCGTGCCCTTGGAATCATCGTAGAAGATGACGCCCCCCTTCTCCCCGGCGTACTCTATCCGATGGGCGATGCCCCGAAAAGACCTGACCGCCTCGATTATCTCCTCTGGCCGGCATCCCCATTCCCTGGCGGCAATCACCGCGGACATGACGTTTTCGATATTATGGCGCCCGGGGATTTTGATCATGTCAAGGGGATATTCCTCTCGCGCCCCGGCGGCATCTTCATATATTATCCGTTCCCCCTGAAGAAACATCCCCGGACATCTGGCAATCCTGGCGCTGAAGAAAGCCTGGCGGGAAACAAGGCGCCCGGACAGGGGGATCGCACTCTCTTCCCCCGCATTGATAATGGCCAGGTCATTTGCCTGTTGATTTTCAAAAATCCGTTCCTTAATTTCCCGGTACAGGGCAAACGAGCCGTGATAATCAGCATGATCATCCGTAACATTTAAAAGAATAGCCACCCGGGGGCGGAAGAATCTGACCCATTGGAGCTGAAAACTGCTCACCTCCGCCACCACGTAATCTTCCTTTTGGCCTCCGCTAACAAATTCGATCAACGGGGTGCCAATATTCCCGCCGACAAAAACCGACCGGCCGCTTTTTCTGAGAATCTCCCCCAGGAGGCTGGTCGTCGTAGTCTTGCCGTTTGTTCCCGTAATCGCTGCCATGGGCTTTAATAGATAACCGGCGGCCAGTTCAATCTCGCTTATGATCGGGATGCCTGCGTTAATGGCGGCCAGCAGGATTCGGTCCACGGGGGCCACCCCGGGCGAGGGAATGACCAGGTCCACGCGGGCCAATGATTTCTCGTGATACTCCGACACCGCCACCAGAGCAGCCCGGTCGCCGAGCAGTTCCAGGGCGCTGTTGATTTCCTCACGGGGCTTCAGATCGGTCACCACCACCTTCGCTCCCTGGCTCAGCAGGAAGCGGGCAACGGCAATTCCCGTCTTCCCGAGACCGATTATCAATACCATTTTACCTGTTAATTCCATCGAGGCCCCTACCTGAGTTTCAAGGTACTGATGGCCACGAGGGCCAGCAGGATGGAGATAATCCAGAAGCGGACGATTACCTTGGGCTCCGCCCATCCCTTGAGTTCAAAGTGATGATGGAGCGGCGCCATCCGGAAAATCCGTTTTCCCCCGCTGATCTTGAACCAGCCTACCTGAAAGATCACCGAGAGGGTTTCCAGGACGAAGATGCCGCCCACGATTACCAGGAGAATCTCCTGCTTCGTGAGAATTGCCAGGGTCCCCAAGGCCCCCCCCAGCGAAAGGGAACCAACATCGCCCATGAATACCTGGGCGGGATAGGCATTATACCAGAGAAAGCCGATACCGGCGCCCACAATGGCGCCGCAAAATATCGCAAGCTCCCCTGCCCCGACTACGTACGGAACCTGCAGGTATGAGGCTATTTTGAAATTACCGGCAAAGTAGGCGAAAAGCAGGTAGGTCGAAAAGCAGGTAATGGAAGGTCCGATGGCCAGCCCATCGAGGCCGTCGGTGAGATTCACCGCGTTGGCCGCCCCGACAATAATAAAGGTGGAAATAATGATATAAAGGAGTCCCGGATCGGCGAGATAGGTCTTAAAGAAAGGAACGGCAAGGCTCGTGCTGAAGCCGGGCTTTATATAGAGACTTACACTGATGAAAAGGGCGATTGCCACCTCGATGGACAGTCTCGCGCCGGCCGAGGTCCCCCTGCTGCTGTTTTGTGTCAGTTTTCGGTAATCATCCGCAAGACCAACCATCCCGAAGCCAATGGTCACCAGGAGGATATACCAGATATAATCTACGGCCAGATTGGCCCAAAGGAGGGTGGATACCACCACGGAAAAGATGATGAGGACGCCGCCCATTGTGGGTGTGCCCTTTTTAATGAAGTGCGAACTGGGACCGTTTTCCCTGATCGGTTGATCGATCTGCATCGCCTGCAGTTTCCGGATCAGCCATGGTCCAAGGATAAAACAGATCACCAGGGCCGTGATGGCGGCATAGATCGTCCGGAAGGTGATATAACGGAACACGTTGAAGAAGGTATATACTTCGCGCAACGGGTATAATAGATGATAAAACAAATTAATCTCTCCTTGACGACTTCGTAAAGTCCGGATGCTGCGTTGCGCTGCCTCCCTCGTCACTGCGGCGTACTCCGGGGACACGTTCCGATCCCTTTGGGCTTCCGGAACATGTCCCCGACGC
>JAXMLI010000212.1:0-3801 GCA_034368785.1 Smithellaceae bacterium
ATCCTTTGAATTTTGGAGGGCCACGCTCCGTCGTGGCTGCAAAAGCCTTGCCGGTGGCGATATCACTGCGGACGCGACGGAGCGCGTCCCTCCAAAGAAACTCTCATGACGGTGACCCGTCACAAAGGATTATGAAAACAAGTCAGGCGAGACGCCTGACCTACCTTTAGAGGGTAATTTGCCAGCAGTAGGACAGGCGTCTCGCCTGTCAAAGGGGTATTTTCAGATGAAAAAATACATTACAAAACATAAAGTACCTATGGTTAAGTTCCTTAGAAGTCCCGAGTTCAATCTTTTAACTTTCTCCCCCGCCAGATCATGTAAATTGCCGGATAGATCACCAACTCCAGGAAGGTGGATGAGACAATGCCGCCGATCATGGGCGCGGCGATCCGTTTCATCACGTCCGCCCCCGCGCCGTGACTGAACATGATCGGCACCAGGCCTGCCAGGATTACCGCAGCGGTCATTACCTTTGGCCTGATCCGCTTTACCGACCCATACATGATGGCCTCGCGGAGATCCGCCCTGCTCGCCATCCTGCCTTCTTTCTTCCATTTGTCATAGGCCACATCAAGATAGAGGAGCATCACCACCCCGGTCTCGGCATCCAAACCGGCCAGGGCGATGATGCCGATCCAGACGGCGATGCTCATGTTGTAGTTCAACAGATACAGGAGCCAGAAAGAGCCAACCAGGGAAAAGGGGACTGCCAGGAGGATGATCATGGTCCTCACGGCGGATTTGGTGTTCATGTAGATAAGGATAACAATGATCAGGATGGTAAGGGGTATTACGAACAATAACCTTTCGTGGGTCTTGACGAGGTATTCGTACTCCCCGCTCCATTCCATGCGGTACCCCTCGGGCAGTTTCACCGCCGCCGCCACCTTTTTCTTTGCTTCCTCCACATAACCGCCGATATCCCGGCCGGAAAAATCCACATACACGTACGCAGTGAGAAGTCCTTCCTCACTCTTTATTGCCGTGGGACCCTTCACGACAGTTATTTCGGCAAGCTGTCCCAGGGGTATCTGGGCTACGGCTGCGGTCGCGCCGCCCATCACGGCAGTACCCGCGGACATGCTGATGGGTACCACGATGCGTCTTATCTTCTCTATATCGTCTCGAAGCTCCCTCAGGTATCGGATATTGACGGTGTATCTCTCCCTCCCCTCGACGGTAATCGTCTGGGTCATGCCTCCCAGGGTGGTGGCGATTACCTCCTGCACGTCCTCGACGGCAAGGCCGTATCTGGCAATCTGTTCGCGGTTTGGTTTGATGTCCAGAAAATAGCCGGTGCTTAATCTTTCCGCGTATGCGCTCCTTGTGCCGGGGATGTCCTTTATCGCCATCTCGACCGCCAGGGCGACCTTCTCCACTGTCTCCAGTTTCGCTCCGAGCACCTTTACCCCTACGGGCGTCCTGATACCCGTGGCCAGCATATCCACCCTGCCCTTGATGGGCATGGTGAATGAATTCGCCACCCCGGGGATAAAAAGGGCGTCATTCATTTCATTTTTCAGCTTCTCCACCGTCATGCCGGGTCTCCACTCGGATTCCGGTTTCAGATTGATCACCGTCTCGAACATTTCCAGCGGCGCCGGGTCTGTGGCCGTCTCCGCCCGCCCGGCCTTCCCGAATACCTGCGCTACCTCGGGAAAACCCTTGATGATTGCGTCCTGAATCTGCAGCAGCCTCGAGGCCTCCGCGATGGTTATGGCAGGAACGGTAACGGGCATGAAGAAAAGGGTCCCTTCGTAGAGTGGCGGCATGAACTCAGTCCCCAGCTTCTGATAGGGATAGATTGTGAGGGCCATGATTATCAGGGACAATACAATCACGATCTTCTTAAAGCGCAGGGCAAGCTTAACGACTGGCGTGTAGATTTTATATAAAACAATGCTTATCGGGTTTTTCTCCTCCGGTCTGATATTGCCGCGGATGAAAATGGTCATCAGCAGAGGAGATAAGGTAATGGCCAGAAAGGCCGAAAAAAGCATCGCGAAGGTCTTGGTATAGGCCAGGGGTATAAAGAGCCTGCCCGCCTGTCCCTGCAAGGTGAAGACAGGCAGGAACCCGACCGTGATTACCAGGAGGGCGAAAAAGAGCGATGGCCCGACCTCCTTGGCTGCCTCTATTATCACTTCTAATCTCTCGCCAATACGTCCCCCATGTTCCCACTCTTCGAGTCGCTTATGGGCATTTTCCACCATGATTACCGAGGCGTCTACCATGGCCCCGATTGCGATGGCAATCCCGCCCAGGCTCATGATATTGGAGGTGACGCCCAGGTAGAACATGCAGATGAAGGAGATAAGGATCGCTACCGGCAGGGTCAGAATGACCACCAGGGCGCTGGGGAAATGGAAAAGAAAAACAAGGCATACGACGCTTACCGCTATGGTGAGCTTGATAATCTTGTCCTTCAGGGTGCCGATTGCCCGGTTGATCAGATCGGTCCGGTCATAGGTGGTGACAATCTTTACCCCTTTGGGCAGGCTGGGAGCGATGTCCTCTCTGATCTTATCCTTAACCCGCTCTATCACCTTGAGGACGTTTTCCCCGAAGCGTACCACCACGATTCCGGCAGCCACCTCGCCCTTCCCATCCAGATCAGCTACCCCCCTCCTCATCTCCGGCCCGAGCTGGATCGTCGCGATGTTTTTGAGCAGGACGGGCGTTCCCCCCGGAGCGGTCGCTACCGCGATATCCTCCAGATCACCTATATCCTTGAGGTAGCCCCGTCCCCGGATCATGTACTCGATACCGGAGATTTCCATTATCCGCCCTTCTACGTCGATGTTGCTTTTCCTCACGGATTCGATGACTTTCATCAGCGGAATATTGTAGGCCAAGAGTCGGGTCGGATCGATATTTATCTGGTATTGCTTCACGAAGCCGCCCAGGCTTGCCACCTGGGAAACCCCCGGGACGCTCTCCAAGGCCAGCTTGATATTCCAGTCCTGAAGGGATCTGAGTTCAGCGAGGTTTTGCTGGCCCGTTTCATCTACGAGGGCATAGGAAAACCCCCAGCCGACACTTGTCGCGTCGGGTCCCAATACGGGGTTGACATTAGCGGGCAGCTTATTGCGGACCGACTGGAGATATTCCAGGACACGACTTCTCGCCCAGTAGATGTCCGTTCCCTCCTCGAAGATGACATAGATGAACGAACTGCCCAGGAAGGAAAAGCCCCGTACCACCTTAACCTTCGGGGCCGACAGGAGGGTTGAGGTGATCGGATAGGTGATCTGGTTTTCTACCAGGTCCGGGCTTCTACCCAGCCACTCGGTGTAGATAATGACCTGGGTGTCGCTGAGATCAGGAATGGCATCGAGGGGGGTATTCTTCAAGGCCCACAATCCCCACGCTGAGAGAAATGCCATCAGGAGGAAAACGAAAAACTTGTTTCGGGCGCTATACTCAATAATTTTCGGTATCATTTTTTATCTTTTAACCCCAACGGCTTCACGCCCTTAAGCTGTGCTTCCGAATCAATCAGAAAGGTGGCGGACCTGGCTACCTTCTCCCCCGCCTTCAATCCCCTTCTAACCTCACGCCATCCCTCTACCCCCAACCCGCGTTCGATCTCCCGGGGTTCAAATATCCCCTCCCCCTTGTCCACATAAACGATCTGGCGGAGCCCCGTATCGATAACGGCATCCTCGGGGATGGAGAGCCTCTTCCCCAAGTCGATTTTAAGCTCCACATTGGTGAACATCTGCGGTTTTAATCTTCCTTCGGGGTTGGGGATGGTGAACCGGACCCGGGCCGTCCTGGTCTGGGCGGACAGCGCAG
>JAXMLI010000213.1:0-4359 GCA_034368785.1 Smithellaceae bacterium
AGATCTCCTGCCCACCCGACTATTTGACATCCAGCGACTTGATGGCGTTTTTTTCGTCCAGGAGTACACACCTGGGCACGTAGGCCCGGGCTTCCTCGTCGCTTAAAGAGGTGTAGCTGGCCACGATAATGATGTCCCCCCTGGCCGCGAGCCTCGCGGCGGCGCCATTGATGCAGAAGGTGCCGGAATTTTCTTCGCCTTCTATCACATAGGTGGTAAATCTCGCGCCGTTATTCACGTTGTAAACATCAACCCTTTCGAAGGGGATGAGATCCGCCGCCGCCATGAGCGCCTTGTCTATCGTAATGCTGCCCTCGTACTGCAGATTGGCATCCGTAACGGTGGCCCGGTGCAGTTTGGACTTCAGCATGTATCTTTGCATATTAATAAAACCTCCTTCTTTTCCGTATCAGATAACCAGGTCTTCGCCGAAGACATGGTTATCTATCAGCCTGGTTTTACCCACCTTAACCGCCAGGGCGATCACCGCTTCTCCATCAATCCTGGTTACTTCTCTCATCGTCGCCGTTCCTACGATCCTGGCGTAATCAATGCTCGTCGCGGGCTCGCTCTCGATCATTTTTTTTACTTTTGCCAGAATCGTCAGGGCGTCTCTTTCGCCTTCCGCGTACATATCCCGGGCCAGCAGGAGGGAACGGCTCAGACTGAGGGCCGCCGCCCTTTCCCGGTCATTGAGATAAACATTTCTCGAACTCATGGCCAGGCCGTCTTTCTCCCGTACCGTAGCCAGGCCGATAATCTCTACCTCCATGTTCAGGTCCCGGACCATCTGCCGGATAACCTGGTACTGCTGGAAGTCCTTCTTCCCGAATATGGCCAGGTGAGGATGGACGATATTAAAGAGCTTGGCGCAGATGGTGGTGACGCCGCGAAAATAATTTGGTCTGGTAAGGCCGCAGAGCTCCCGGGTTATTTCTTCCACATTCACGTAGGTCAAATACCCCTCAGGATACATCTCGGCGCTTCCAGGGCAGAAGATGATATCAACCCCCACCTCCCGGCACAGCTCGCAATCCCGCTCAAAATCCCGGGGATAACGTTCGAAATCCTCCCCCGGACTGAACTGGGCGGGGTTGACGTAAATGCTTACCACCAGGCAATCTCCCCGCTTTCGGCCCACCCGCATCAGCGCCAGGTGGCCCTCATGGAGATACCCCATCGTGGGAACCAGGGAAATCACCTGGCCGTCTTTTCTCAGCGCACCGGAGCGCGCCTGCATTTCTTTTACGGATTCGATGATTTCCATATTTCCCCTGTTTATACCATCCCTTGCCTGCCGGAGCGCACCTATAAAAAAAGCCTCTTCGCTTAAATAAAACGAGAGGCCGAAAGCCAGATACCAGCAGCTGCTTAACTTCCGTCTCAGTCCTCTATGGATCCAAGCGAATTAGGCGGCAACTAACAAAATAATCACCCGCTGTCAAGCCTTTTATCCGCGGCGATGGGTCCCCCTCCGGCGCGGAAACCAAGGAGATTTGGCAGGATGATCCCGCCAATGATCAGGACCATCCCGAAGATCTGATAGACGAACATCCGCTCTCCCAGGACCAGGTAGCCCAGGATAACTACGGTAACCGGCTCGAAGGTGGAGAAGATCGAGACATAGCCGCTGCCCACCTCCCGGAGGGCGCGGAAACTGAAAAAATAGGCGATCACCGTGGGGATGAGGCCCAGGGATAAACCAATCAGGATTTGCTGTGGCCCGGACTCCAGGATCGCAAGCGGGCTATGGAAAAAACTGAAGGCGACCCCCGTGAAGAGCGCCATGTAAAAGGTCATGACCAGGGGCTTCTGCCCCCGGAGAAAGATCTGGGCCGCGATCATGTAGCCGCTGAAGACGATCATGTTCACGAGCGCGTATATAATCCCCAGGGAGTTCAAGTCCTGGGCAAAGGCATCAAAGAAAACCAGGGATGAGCCGGCCAGGATCAAGATCAGAGAAAAGCAAACGGTCCGACTCAGACGCATCTTGAACAGGTATGCCGACGCAAGGGTTACCACCACGGGATAGAAATACACGATCAGCAAGGTGGTGGAAACCGGGATATGCCTGATGGCCTTGAAGAAAGTGAAGCCGGCGATGCCATGGAAAAAGGCTCCAAGAAGGGCCGTTTTGAGCAGGGTGATGCCGCTTACCCGCAGGGCGCGGCGGTCCGTAAGGAAGATATAGATAAAAAGCATCGCCGCCCCGTAGAACCAACGGTTCTGGAGCATCGAAAGCTCCGTCATCCCCGCCCGGTAGCCGATCTTTCCCAGGATTCCCAGGAGGGCGATCGAAACGGACGATATGAGGGAATAGATCAGGCCCTTGCGCAGTGACCCCTTAGATATTTCCACGCCTCACCTCGGCAATACTGTCGCGGGAAGACCGAAATAAAGTTTTCCCGCGCCCCTCATAGGCCATCTGCTTCCTCTTGTAAAGGGAAGAAGGCGGATTGTATTTGACAGTCTTCTTTCGCTATGGAATAAGGGGGCCGCGAGCACAGGGATAGAGACAAAGAGATCCTTTCAACCTTGACGCCCTCGTAAAAAGTCCGGATGCTGCGTTGCGCTGCATCCCTCGTCACTGCGGCGTGTTGTAGGGGCAGGTTTGAAACCTGCCACTACGATCCTCGTTATTTGTGCGCCTTGCCTGCGGCCTTTTTACGAAGCCGTCCTGAATTCAAGGCTTTTACGACTTTTTACGAGGGCGTCAACCTTAAGGGTACCCAAATGAAACTCATCGTCTTCGACATGGACGGGGTTCTTATCGATGTTTCCCGCTCCTACCGGGAGGCGGTTCGCCGGACCGTCCGCCTGTTTCTTGCCGGCGCACAAGGCGGAAGGAACCTGCCCGATCCCCTCTTCCCCCTAGCCGATCTGGCCCGGCTCAAACAGACCGGCGGACTAAACAACGACTGGGATCTCACCGCCCGGGCCCTCTGCCTTCTTTTCACGCTGGTGAAATTTCCGCCAAGGAACATCACACCTGATCTTTCCTTTGACGAGGCGATTAGCGGTTGCGACGTTTCCGCGCTGGCGGAATTTCTCGCCCGCCATCCTGACCCATTAGGAGATATCTACGGCAGGGAGGGAAAAATCACGAGTACTTTCGTTACTGCCTGGTTCCAGGGCGACGTTGGTTCCGGAAACATGGTGAAACAGATCTTCCAGGAAATTTACCTGGGCGGACCGCTTTTCCGGTCCACCTATGGCCTGGAACCGCGTTTCCACCGGGGCGAGGGACTCATTAACGAAGAAACGCTCCTGATCGATCAGGAGACCCTGGCTGGCCTGGCAGAAAACCACGTCCTGGCCATTGCCACGGGGAGACCTGAGGGCGAGGCGGACTACGCGCTGGATCATTTCTCTATCCGTAAATATTTCCGGCTCATGGTAACCTTGGATGACTGCCTCCGGGAGGAAGAGCGGATATTCAGAGAGCAGGGAGAAAGGATTGCCCTCAGCAAACCCCATCCCTATATGCTCGACCGGATACCGGAACTTATCAAAGAGTCGTTCGAGGGATATTATTACCTTGGCGACATGACCGACGATATGCGGGCCGCCGCGGCCTCCCGGTTCGGCTACCGGGGAGTGGGCATCCTCTTTTCCTCCCCGGACCGGGAAAACCAGCGCCGGGGGCTCCTGGAGGCGGGGGCGCACTGCCTCATCGAGGACGTCGCGGTGCTGCCGGAGATGCTCGCCTCCCCATAATACATGGCATTCTCCCTCTCCCTTGAAGGGGGAGCAGGTTGGGTGCGTTAGCGAAGCGTAACGCACCAATTTTACGGTGCGTTACGGCAAGAAGCCGCCTAACGCACCCTACATCTACATCCGCAATGTCCGGTTAGCTTATTGCACCATCCATAAATACTCTTTTTACTTCGGGTTTTGTTCCTCGTCCTTCCAGGGGAACCTTAGAAGAGGCACTGCGTAGTTCCTCCCCTCTTGAAGGGGATCTTAGGAGGGGCACTGCGTAGTTCCTCCCCCTTCAAGGGGGAGGTTAGGAGGGGGATGGGTAACGGTCATTTGACCCCATGGAGATTCCGCGCCAAATCGGCCACTGATTCCGCGCCAAATCGGCCACCAATTCCGTTTGAAATCGGCCACCGATTCCGCAGCAAATCGGCCGGTCATTCCGATCCAAATCGGCCACCCCTTGGAGGGGTGAAGTGACGCTGGATAATTAACCCCACAGCCGTTAAAGCTCCCGGGAAAAAGGAGACTTGTAATGGCCAATAGGAGATTATCCATGCGCAAAATAAAAGAAGTATTGAGACTGAAATGGGAGAAAGGTTTCTCCGCACGTCAGATTGCCAAAAGTTGTGACGTCGCCCGGAGTACCGTCAAGGATTA
>JAXMLI010000214.1:0-7359 GCA_034368785.1 Smithellaceae bacterium
GGCTGCGGCAAGGCGCGCAAATCCTGAGGAATGAGGCCTCGGGGGAGGGGGCTTGTTCCGGAAGCCCCAAGGGATCGGAACGTGTCCCCGGAAAACCAATTTTCACTCCCGCCAGGAGGAATGTTTGACAAGACAGAGAGAATCACATATTAGTAACTGCCAGGACAGGGGGCGGGGAGACAAATCATTCAACCGCCCATAATATTCTCCGAAAAAAAAGAGGCTTATGCGCAAAACAAAGATTGTATGCACCATCGGACCGGCCTGTGACAGTGAGACGATCATCGAGCAGATGATCGCTGCCGGCATGAATGTGGCCAGGCTTAATTTTTCTCATGGAACGAAGGAATACCATGGGGACAAAATCCGGTTGATCCGCCAGATCTCGGCCCGGATGGGTGTTCCCGTGGCCATATTACAGGATCTGGCCGGACCGAAAATCAGGGTCGGTAAAATCCCCGAACCGGGGATCACGCTCGAGCCGGGCCGGAAGTTCATCCTGACCAGCCGCAAGGTCTATGGCCTTATTGATACGGTCTCCCTCTCCTATCCGGACCTGCCAAGGGAGGTCAAGAAGGGGGACCGGCTGCTCCTGGCCGATGGCCTGATGGAACTCATCGTGGAAGACATGACCGAAACCGACATCTTCTGTCGGGTGATCACCGGCGGCCTCCTGAGTTCCCATAAGGGAATCAATCTGCCTACGGGCACGATCAAGGCCCCCCCCCTGACCGAAAAGGATAAAATAGACCTTCTTTTCGGGCTGGCGAATCAGGTAGATTATGTCGCCCTGTCCTTTGTCAAATCCGGAGAAGATATCCACACCATCAAGAAGCTGATCGCCCAGCAAGGCAAAGATACGCCGGTGATAGCCAAGATAGAAAAACACGAAGCCCTGGAAAATCTGGACGATATCATCAGGAACGCCGATGCTATAATGGTGGCCAGGGGCGATCTGGGGGTGGAAATACCACCGGAAGAGGTCCCGCTGATCCAGAAAAAGATGATCCGCTCTGCGAATCTCCTGGGCAAACCCGTAATCACGGCGACCCAGATGCTTCGTTCCATGGTCAATCAGCCGCGACCAACCCGCGCCGAGGCGGCGGACGTGGCCAATGCGGTCCTCGATGGAACGGATGCCGTGATGCTCTCGGAAGAAACCGCCTCGGGGAATTATCCCGTGGAAGCGGTGGGATTTATGAACCGGATCGCCAGTGCCGCCGAGGCGGGTTTCCCCTTTGAAACCTATCTCCAAAGCCTCCCCGAAAAAGAAATGTCCGCTTCCGTCGCCCACGCCTCCTGTATTCTGGCTAATCACCTGGACGCCCGGGTGATCATCGCCCATACCCAGTCGGGGCTCACGGCAAGACAGATCGCCCGGTTCCGTCCGAAACAGCCCATCCTGGCGCTCTCCCCGAATGAAACCACGGTAAGGCAGCTCTCTTTGCTCTGGGGATGCCTGCCGAAACTTACCAGTGAATCAACCGAAACGGACGACATGATCGAAAAATCGGCGCAAACGGCAATCGAGGCGGGGGTGGTGGAAAAGGGAGATCTGGTGGTGATCACCGTGGGACACCCCCTCTGGGTCGCCGGCACGACCAACATGATCCGCGTGAAGAAAATCGGGGAGCGCGCCCTTCCGTGACGGCTCTGCCCGCCTGAAATGTCAAGATTGCGGCTAAAAAAGGGACAGCCCTGAGGCTGTCCCTTTTTTAGAGTCGGGGGTTGCGGAATTAAAACTTGAATTTAAGTACGGCATTGTACATCATGCCGCCCATTTCGACCTTCGATTTGTCTCCTCCCGTGGAAGTAAAATCATACTCCGGATTTACGTAAACATATTTTGCCTCAGCGCCGATAGAAATTGCCGGACCGATTTTGAAATCAACCCCGCCTACTAGCTGATAGCCGACATCGCTTACTTCTTTTGATACTGCAACGCCCTTTATTTTTGTAAAATAATAACCTGCGCCGGCGCCCACGTTAAGATCGATGACGCTGCCCAGCGGGAGGTTGACAAAGGCCGTCAGGGTGAGCGGAATGGCTGATCCGGTAAGGTCCAAAACCTTTTCTTTCGCTTCGTAGTATCCCGCCCCGAATTCAAGCGTGATATTCGGATGAACCTTCATCCCGTAAACGGCCTCAAAATTTGTTCCGTTGTCAAAGCCTTTCATGCCATCCGTTTTGTCGTTCGGGGTAAAGATGCCGCCTTTCAGGGCAAAATAACCCTTGGTGTCCGCCGCGAAGGCCGCCGAAGAAAGAAAAAAGGAAAACACAACGAAAACCAGGAACAATGACTTTTTCATAAACCCTCCTTTGTTTGGTTTTGCGATGGCGTTAAGCAGCTTATTTTCATCTGAAAATAGGGTGGGCATCTTGCCTGCCCACGGACAGGCGAGACGCCTGTCCTATTATTGGGGGGGTATGAATCATTCTCAATTATTAGGGGTATCAATCATTTTCAATAGGTCAGGCGTCTCGTCTGACAAATTTTCATGCCCCTTTGTGAGCCAACGGCTCATGTGTGTTTCATTTACCTGCCTGGACAAAGGACAACTGGACAAGCCGGATTTTCTCCTCGGTCAGTTGTCGCTCCCGGCCCCTCCCCTCTTTTTAAATACGGCGCTACTTAGAAAGCAATATTTTCCGCATGTCAATATTTTTTTATTAACGCCCCGTCCTAATTCCGGGTTCCGCCGCTTTAATCCCTGCCGTCGCACCGGATATTTCAGCAATCCGCCTTTCTTTCCGCTACTATTTGCCGGCAGCGGGAAACAACGGCAATGAGTTCACGAAATAAATCACAAAAGTCGGAATCATTATGATTCGCGTGAAGAAGGAGAGCGCACCCTTCCGTGACGACGGGACAATCAGGGGAGAGGCCCGGCCTCCTCCTTCAGCAGTTCCCGCGCCTTGTCCCTGTCCAAACTCACGGCGTCACTCTCCTCTTGTTTCAGAACGCCTCTTTGCACCAGATCGGACACCAGTTCCTCCATCTCCAGGATATCCTTGCCCGAAAAGCTGGCCAGTTCCGCCGGGAAATCACGCGTCGGCGGCCGCCCCTGGTGATTTTTCAGCGTGAAATAAGAGATGGCCAGCATTCTCATCCAGGATTGGCTCAGCTGATCCAGCAGCCCCGTGGTGTTCTTTAGTCTTCTGGCAAACTCCCGTAGCATGGACAGGGATATCTCCCCGCTTTCCCGCAGAAGATCACGAAATATATCACCCCTGATTACGGCAATCACCGAAGGTTCGAGCGCCAGGACGGAAACGGTACGGTTAGTATCAACCAGGACCGCCATTTCACCGAAATACTCGCCTGGACCCATCCGACCGAGAATCTTTTTCACCGAACCCGCCTTCTTCTCGAGCTGCACCCGTCCCTCCAGGATGTAGTACAGTTCATTCCCCCTGTCGCCCTCTCTAAAAATGTAGGTGTGGGGTTGATAGGCCTGTCCAAACCGGCGATATATCCTTTCCACACTCTTTCTGGCCCCTTTTTTCTTCTCCAGCAGGACCCCCGCCAGGAGAATCAGATCCCTTCTTCGGTAGGAAGACACAAGCTCGGCGCAGAAAAGGAAGATCAGGGCCAGATAGAAGATCCAGATAAAAATAACCACCAAAGCGTCAAGGGAGCCGTAGATGATGGTGTAGCGGGAATGGTTGGCCAGATACCAGGTGAACAGGAACTTGGCGATGGCCATGAAAAAGGTGAAGATAACCCCGCCGGCAAGGGCGCTGCCAATGGTGATACGGCTTTGCGGGATAACCTTGTAGCAGAAGCCGACTATGGTGATCATGATCAGATAGGGGATGGCATGGCCGAAAAGTAGCGTAAAATAGGGCGGTATCGACCAGGCGAAGAGTTCCTTCACCGCAGGGTTAAGGCTGATCAGGGTCTGACCGTAATTGATGACGACCATCAAGAGCGCGGCCACCCATACCAGAACCATCAAGGACAGGGCCAGGGCAGTGGAAGCGAGAAGATTACGCCTGGCCCCGGCATGGAAGATCCTGTTGAGGGCCATTTCCAGGGCGCGGATCACCAGAGAGGCAAACCACAGCAGACTGACGACTCCCAGGCCTCCCAGGAGGCTTCTCTTCTCCTCTATCGCCCCCAACTGGGCGAGGAGTTTTTCCGTTAGGTAGGGATGATACTCCCTGATCGCCCCTGTCAGGGTCTCCTGAATCCCCGGATAGGAACCCAAGAGGTAACTGATCACGAGCAGGGTCAGGATAAAGAGGGGGAAAGCGGAAAGCAGGGCGTAATAACTGATGGCGGCGGCCTGGGTAGCATCACCGTTGAGGCGAAAGTTCTTCGCCGCATCCAGCGTAATATCCAGAAGTCCCGCCAGCTGCAGCTGAATCCTGTCGGCTCTTTTCCCGCCCTCATTTTTTCTGTTTTTCAATGAAGCGCCTGTTGGCGGCATATGATTATGGCTGAACTGTCATTAGCTGGCGCCGCATTCGTCAGGGCTCCAGCGAACGGATTGCCTGATTCACAAGACGGCCGGCAAATATCCGATCCAGGACATCCCGTAACGCCGTATTTATTATCTCTTCCATTTTCTTTTCGGAAATAACGGCATAGTCGAGAGAAACATCACTTGCTGCGGTTGTGTTATATATTATTCGACCCTTTTTCACATCCGCCAGGACAATCGCAAGTTCAACCTTGCCACGGTAACTCTTGAGCAATGTATCATCATTCGTTATAATTTCCATTTTGACAATACTGCCTCCCACCAGCAGATCCCCCCATTCCTTGCTGATGGTCTCTTCGCGAAGATCCCACGAAGGCAGCGCCCCGCTCAGAGAAAAGCCCCGGTCAAACAGATAATCCCTGATTCCATGGGATACGGCGAGGTGGATCTCTCTTTCCTTGGGCAGGATTGGCACACTGGTCCCGTCCGACCGGTTCACTCTGCCCAGCACCAGCGGCTCTTTCACTCCCCGCTGGTCATTGAATGATGCCACGGTTACGGCAACCTTCCAGGTTTCCTTACCTGCCTTCGGGGCTTTTTCCGGCAGGTATTTTACGTCCACACTGTACATAGTGGGGGCGCAAGAGGAAAGTGACAGGACAACCGTGGCCAGCAGGATAGCGGCCCAGGTAAATACCGTAAATCTCTTGAATAAATCACTGGATATCAATTTATGTCTTTTCATAAACATACCTCCTTCCTTAAACGGTTGATGTCATTGCACCCTGAAAAAAACCCGCCCTGGCATGATAAGGGAACTCTGGTAATATCTCCCTCAAAAATGTTTATGGTATAATTGTATCCCAATTCGATCCTCCGCGCAATATCTTTGCAAAATTGTCCTCACTGAGGTAGATAGACAGCCAGAAAGACACTATCTGTGAGGTACCGAAGTAAATGATAACCTTCCGCAAACGTGCATTTATCCTAGTTCTATTGACGCTCTTTTCCCTCGGCTACGCCGACAATAGCGGCCACGGCAAGGAACCGGGCAAGGCTAAAGCGGCCACGCCCGCCTACGGCGATATTATTGTGGAGGGCTCCATCGGAGACGCCAGCAGCCTTATCCCTCTCCTCGCCTCGGACAGCACCTCTCATGGCATCGCGGGCCTGGTTTTCAACGGTCTGGTAAAATATGACAAGGAAATCAAAATAGTCGGGGATCTGGCCGAATCCTGGGAGATATCCCCCGATGGCCTGGTGATCACCTTCCACCTCCGGAAGGGAGTAAAGTGGCACGATGGTCAGCCCTTTACCGCCCACGACGTACTCTATACATACCGTGTTACCGTTGATCCCAATACCCCCACGGCCTACGCGGGTGATTTCCAGCGGGTGAAAAAGGCGGAGGTACTGGATTCCCATACCTTCCGGGTCACCTATGACAAGCCCTTCGCCCCCGCCCTGGCCAGTTGGAGCAGCGCCATCCTGCCCCGCCATCTGCTGGAAGGGAAAGACATCACCAAAAGCCCTCTCATCAGACACCCTATCGGCACCGGTCCCTACCGGTTTAAAGAATGGCTCACGGGACAGAAGATCGTTTTAGTCTCCAACCACGATTATTTCGAGGGCCGGCCATATATCGACGGGTACATCATGCGGATCATTCCCGATATGGCCACCATGTTCCTCGAACTGCGGGCCGGCGGGATCGACCGGATGGGCCTCACGCCACTGCAATATACCAGACAGACGGAGAGCAACATCTTCAAAAACAACTACAACAAGTTCCGCTACCTTTCCTTTTCCTATACCTACCTGGGATACAACCTGAAAAACCCGCTTTTCGCCGACAAGAGGGTCCGGCAGGCCATCTCCCATGCCATAGATAAAAACGAGATCATAAACGGCGTTCTCCTCGGTCTGGGCAAGGAGGCCACCGGCCCTCTGAAGCCGGGCGCCTGGGCCTATAATGACAAGGTGAGAAAATATCCCTATGACCCGAAGAAGGCCAGGGAACTCCTGGCCGAGGCGGGCTGGCGGGACAGCAATAACGACGGCATCCTGGACAAGGACGGCCAGATATTCGCCTTTGAAATAATTACCAATCAGGGCAATGACGTAAGGGCCAAGTGCGGCGAGATAATCCAGCGGCGACTCGCGGAGGTGGGGATTTCGGTAAAGATCAGAATCATCGAGTGGGCGGCTTTCGTGAACGAATTCATCAACAAGCGCCGCTTCGACGCCACCATCCTGGGCTGGACCATCCCGATGGATCCGGATATGTATGATGTCTGGCATTCCAGCAAGACTGGCGCCCGGGAACTGAACTTTATCTCCTATAAAAACAAGGAGCTGGATGAACTCCTGGAGAAGGGCCGGACCACCTTCGACCTGGAGAAACGTCGCAAGAGCTACCACCGGATACAGGAGATCCTGGCGGAGGATCAACCCTACACCTTTCTCTATGTTCCTGATGCCCTGCCGATCGTACACGACCGCTTCCGGGGGATAGAGCCCGCGCCCATCGGGATCGGGCACAATTTCATCAAGTGGTTCGTGCCTAAAGAAGAGCAGAAACTGACCATGACCAAATAACAGGTAACTCAGGTTGTTTAGGCTGAAGGCTGAAGTATATAAAAGATCTGATTTATCCCCTTAAGCCGTCGGCCTATCTACCTGAGCAGTTACCAACAAAATAGGTCAGGCGTCCCGCCTGACCGGTCAAGCAAGATGCTTGACCTATTGTGCGTTATGTGGAGCGCGGAGTTCCGGGCGGAGTTCCGGGGGTGAGTTCCGGGTAGAGTAGAGAACTGGCAATGATCGCTTTAGGCTGGCTTATCTGTTTCCGCCCCTTTCGTCTGGCGGTGCCTAAATAGCCGCACCATCGTTATCTTGCCAATCCTCCCTCATCAAACCGTGCATGCGGTTT
>JAXMLI010000215.1:0-5071 GCA_034368785.1 Smithellaceae bacterium
AGGCCCTGCAAAGACGGCCATTGTGCCCCAAAAATAACCCGATAAGGACAAGCGCAATTTTCTGGCCGGACATTTGCGGCTGCATACATGATATTGTTATCCAGAGCAAACGATTCCTTTTCTCCATAGTGGGAGCGTGGATCGCGGGAAAAACTGTCTGAAAGACCTTATGGTAAAAGGATCGCCGGCGCCGGAAAATTCAGCGCCTCCGTGAAGGCCAAAGCGAACCCGGGTTCATTGGCCAGTTCCAGAAACCGGACCTTCCCGGCCAGATTTTGCGCCTTGGTTCTCTTCTTTCTGTCCAAGAGGGCTACGATGGCGCCAAGACCGGCGGCATTCTCCACCGCGATAATCTTTGTCCTCGAAGAAGGTCTCGGCAGCATTCCGATGGCGACGGCGCTTCGCCAGTTGAACCGGGCGCCGAAAGCCCCGGTGAGGATGATCAGTTCCGGGGCTTGATTGGCAGTTTTTTCCTGGAGGAGTCTTATGCCTGCCGCCAGGGCGGCCTTGGCAAGCTGAACCTGCCTGACATCGGAAAGGGTAATGCCTATTCCCCCCCCTGCATCTGTCAGGGCAAAGGATCTGCCGATCCCCGATCTGTCCGAGGAAACCCCCGGGAGACCCTCCCTGATCCTGCCGTTGGGCAGAAGTATCCCCACCCTGTACATTTCCGCCAGCGCGTCTACAATCCCGGACCCGCAAATCCCCTTTGGCGCGGCGCCGCCAATGGTCCGGCAGAAAACCCGATAATTATCCGGGTCGATCCTCACCTGGTCAATCGCCCCTTCCATGGCCGGCATACCCGCAGAGATATGGGCGCCCTCCAGGGCCGGACCGGTAGCGCAGCTGGTGGCCCAGAGACCATCGCGGTTTCCCATGACCAGCTCCCCGTTGGTCCCGATATCGATCAAGAGGGTTACCTCTTTTCGCGTAAACAGGCCCTGGGAAAGGATTGCCCCCACCGTATCACCGCCGATGAACCCGGCGATCACCGGAAAGATATAAACATTGGCGGCGTCGCAAAGTTCCAGCCCCAGCTCGGCGGCCCTCATCTCCCGGGGGGCGCGTGTCACAGGCAGATAGGGATGAAGTCCTAAGCCATAAGGATGAAGACCGGCGAAGATCTGTTGCATCGCGGTGTTGCCCACCACAACCACCTCATCCACATCTTCCCTGGCGGCGCCTGCCGCCTGGAGACAGCCCGCCATGAGGCCGTTCACCTCAGCGATAATGAGGCCTTGAAGAATGGGAAGGCGATCTTCCCTCTCGTTGATGCAGGTAATCCGGCTGATCACATCGGCGCCGAAACGCCCCTGGGGATTGGCCGCCGCCCGGGAGGCAACGATTTCTCCCTGCGGTAAATCCACAAGATAGACAGCGACCGTGGTGGTTCCCAGATCCACGGCAAAACCCAGGGATGAGGGTTTGCGGCCCGTCAGCAGCGCCGTCACCCCTCTTTTTCGGTGATTAACCAGGGTCACCTCCCCCTCCAGCGTCCCCGGCCGGGATAGCCGGGCGATCACCGCCGGCTCCCGGATGGTCAGTTTTTTTCCGCAAAGGCCCGACCAGCGATCCGTCACATACGTCAGGAGATCATCTGGCCGTTCACCGGCTTTATCCAGGGGATCTGCCGCGGGGAGGACAAGACGTTCCACCTGGGGATTTACCGGATACCGTCCCGTCAGATCCGTCTTGCCGGAAACCACCCCTGAGGCCGGTATCTCGTTGGGCGTCTCCAGGGTAACATCACCCCGTATCCGGGCCTGGCAGGCCAGACGGAGGTCCTTCCCGAGCCGTTCTTCTCCCAGCGATCGGATTTCTTCCGGGGTGGGGGGTGAGAGATTGCCCGGCGGGGTGACCCGCACGAGACATTTGCCGCACAGGCCTCTCCCGCCGCAATCCGCGATTATCCCCTCCGGACCGATCGCCTCCAGGATGGTGGCTTCCCGGCGGGCCGTATATACCCGCCCTGACGGGCGCATGACCAGGCGGTAATCCTTATGAGGCATCTGTCTTCTCTTCATTCATAACCGCTCAGGTGTTCAACCTGTCTACCTGGTTCCCTTCGTCTCATAGCCCAGTTCCCTCATCTCCTTTTTATCCTTACTCCAGTCCTTCCTGACCCGGACAAAGAGCTGCAGATAAACCCTGGCGGCGAAGAATCGCTCCATCTCCAGCCGGGCCAGGCGGCCGATCTCTTTGAGCATCGCGCCCCGTTTCCCGATGACGATCCCCTTCTGTGAGTCCTTCTCCACATTTATGGTCGCGTCGATGTGGATAAAATTCCTCTCTTCATCTTCCTTGAAGGCCTCAACCACCACCGCGGTGGAGTAAGGCACCTCCTGCTGGGTCAGGAGGGTGATCTTTTCCCGGACAATCTCGCCGGCCAGGAACCGCTCGGTCTGATCAGTGAAAAGATCCGGGGGGAAATGCATCGGTCCCTCCGGGAGCAATTCCCATATTTCTCGATAGAGGGGTTCCGTCCCTTCGCCCGTAACGGCGCAGAGCGGGATAATCGCCCGGAAGGAGAAAAGATGTCGGAGCTGGTCGATCATGGGCAAGAGCCTGGGCTTGTCGATCAGGTCTATCTTGTTAATCGCCAGGATCACCGGCCGTCCGTAATCCCGCAGGGATTCGATGATTGCCTGGTCATCCCGGTGGATTCCCGCGCCGGCGTCAACGAGGAGGAGGAGCAGGTCCACTCCCTGGATGGTTTCCCGTACCGCCGCAAGCATTGATTCGTTGAGGGGTGAGTTTGCCTTGTGTATCCCCGGAGTATCAATGAAAATAAACTGGCCGGGGAAGGGAGGGGGCAGATTCTTGATCCCTGTGATCCTGTTTCGGGTCGTCTGGGGCTTATGGGTAGTAATCGCGATCTTCTCGCCCACAATCATATTGATAAGGGTCGATTTTCCCACATTGGGGCGACCGATAATCCCGACGAATCCTGACTTGAACATGGCTGCCTTCCTTCCCTATTACCGGTTTGTATAAAACACAACATCGCTGCCAGACTCCCGGCAGATAAGTCCCAACTCCTCCAGATACCGGAGATGCGCGATGGCTTCGCCGGTGGCGAACCACTTCTGGGCTACGGGAAAGGCCTCCCAGGAATTGCAGGCGATATCCCAGGTCATCTCCGAAGCCACCCCGTAGGCGCTCCGTGGTTCCCGGGCCAAAATGTAAAGAACCTCGGCCGTCCGGTCCCGGTGATGTGTTTTAAGCTCTTCTATCCTCTCCCGGTAGTGCGGGAAAAGCCGCCGATGACCAGGCAGCACCAGCTTTACCTCCAGTTGACTGACCTTGTCGAGGCTCTCCAGGTAATGCTTGAGCGGGTCTTCCTCATTGGACCAGCATTGAATATTCGGCGTAATATCGATGAGCAGATGGTCGCCGGCCACGAGGATTTTTTTGTCCGCTTCATACAAACATATATGGCCCGCCGTGTGACCAGGTGTTTCCACGCAGTGAAAAGAGTATTCACCGACCTCGATTACATCCCCTTCTTTAAGAATGGACAGATCGGGAACCCAGTCTGAGCGGAACTTGTACCCGGGATGATTGTTCAGCGCCGATTCTAGCTGCTCCCGGGGGAATCCGTTGATCGCCGCGTAATCCACCATGGCGCCCCAGCCGGACCAGGACTCGATTATTTCCGAATCAGGCCGATTGAAGTAAGTCTTGGACGAATCAGTCGCCAGCCTTCCCACGAGGCCGAAATGGTCCGCGTGAAGATGGGTAATGAAGAAATCCGTCCTTCTGAGGTCAATGGAGAGTTCATTCAGGGCAGAGACCATCGCCGTCCAGCATTCCTTTCGGTTCAGGCCCGTGTCGATGACAAGATTTCGCTCCCCGTCGCGCACGACGTAAGAATTGAGGCTTTTAAGGGGACTCCCCGGGAGGGGGATCTCCAGTCGGAATAAATCAGGCAAAACCTCTTCAATCATAATCGCTCCTTTCCCGTGACCTTCTTGCACCCTACATGATTATAGGGGGCGCTGTCCATCTGAACTGTTCCTTTTTATTCCTTTAGAGAAACGGTCCCCCTGGCGAGATCGGGTGAGGTGACAAGCTCGATCGCGGCAAGGCCGAAAAGGTCGGTGAGTTTAACGAGGTTGCCCCGCCGGTGACCAACGAAGTTGGAAACATCCCGGGGGGAAACGATAAATGTCGCGTCACCGGCATTCCTCTTCCTGCCCGCCAGGAGCGAGGCGGCCAGGTCATAAAAAATTGCCTCCTCCACCAGGGCGCGAAAAGAGGGATGATAAAAGCCCGCGATGATGTTTCCCGGGCGCGTCAGCTCTTCCGTGGCTTGGAGGCCGAGGCGGATCACCGGAATCCCCGAGGCGCCGAAACGTCGCAGGGCTTCTTTCCCCGCCCAGATTGCCTCTTCCCTCGAGAGCGGCGTATATTCCCTCCGGGCGAAGGCCTCGGCCAGGGGAGTCCCCGCGAGGACCAGAGTCGGATGGACCCTGACCAGGTGAGGCCGCAGGGCGATGGTCCTTTCCACCGAGGAAATAAATCCTTCCCGGCTGTCCCCGGGGAGGCCGGCCATCAGGTGCATGCCGGTTTCGAAGCCCCGGTCCTTGAGCCGGCCGATCGCGGAAACCACGTCCATCGCCGTATGGCCCCGGTTCGACATGGACAAAACACGGTCCTCGAGGGATTGGGCGCCTACTTCAACGGTCGTCACATGGTGCGCCTTGAGGAGGTCCAGCGCTGCCGGCCCCAGACAGTCCGGCCTCGTGGAAATCCTCACCGAGTCGATTAAACCCTGCCGCCGAAGGTCGTCCGCCTTCTCCAGCAGCGCAAGCTGGTAAGCCATCTCCAGTGAGGTGAAACTGCCGCCGTAGAAGGCCAGTTGAACGAGCTCAGGTTTTTTCCGGGGGTAGCCCAGATAGGCTCTGACGGTTTTCTCGACCAGGTCCGGGGAAGGGGATAGTCCCGATTCTACGACTTCGCTTCGCTCCGTCCATAAATCCGGGACAGTCCCCGGCAACCCCACGAGCGATTTGACCCGGCAATAGACGCATTGTCCGGGGCATCCCCTGTTCATGATAAAGACCGGAAT
>JAXMLI010000216.1:0-3111 GCA_034368785.1 Smithellaceae bacterium
CTTAGAAGTCGCAAAAGACTTTACTTTAGGGCGGCTTCGTAAAAAGGCCGCAGGCAAGGCGCGCAAATCACGAGGAATGAGGCGTCGGGGGAGGGGGCTTGTTCCGGAAGCCCGAAGGGATCGGAACGTGTCCCCGGAAAACGCCGCAAGCCTGCCCCTGCGGGCGGGACGCCCGCGCTCCCAGGTCAGCATCCGGACTTTTTACGAAGTCGTCAAGATTAAATAGCTCCTTGTAGATCGTCTCGATCAGCTCGCCCTCCCGCAGGGATGCCCCCCAGAGTACGGGCCAGGAGCCTTTCCAGCGTTCCTCCAGGAATCCCCGGAGAATGGCATTGGAATCCGCCGGGGCCAGATTGAGCCGGTGAAGAACGCCGATCATCCGGTAAACACAGAAGCCTCCCTGGCAAGTCCCCTTGGCCAGCCGGGTGCGATGGAGGATATCCTGCAAATCCTTGAGGGGTTCTTTTTTAAGTACGGTCTCAAGTTCCTCCCGTCCCACCAACTCGCATTCACAGATAACTTCTGCCCCGCTGCGGGAGGAGGGTCGGACGCTGCTGCTCAGGCGCTCCTGCAGTCCGTGAGGGCTTCCTGCCCCGGGAAGAGGGGTCGAGTGGGTGGTGCAGCCGACGGCCACCCCGAGACTTTCGCAGAGGTGATTCGCCACCTTCTCGGCCATCAGCCGATAGGTAATCAACTTGCCGCCCGTGATCGTAATGAGGTTATGCATTCCGTCGCGTTTGCCATGATCCAGCAGGCTGAATCCCCGGCTGATGGACCGGTCTCCCTCCCCCGCACCTGTTTGCAAGAGGGGCCTGATCCCGGCATAGGCCCTGGTGAGTCTGGTTTCTTTTAATATGGGCATCAACTCAGAGAGGGCGCCGATGAGAAAGGAGACCTCTTCCGCGGTTGCCTCGTAAAGATCGGCGTCATGGGAGCGGATGGAGGTGGTGCCCAGGATCGAAACCGTGTCGTTGGGCACGATGATGTCCCCGTCCGCGGGAGGACGGCAGCGGTTGATGATCCGCTGACTGATCCGCCGGTTGGTGATGATCATCGTTCCCTTGGACATGGCCATGGGGATGGAAAGACCTGCCATTCGCAGGATGTGATTCGCCCAGGCCCCCGTGGCATTTACGACATAGGAGGCGCTGATGAGGTATTCTTCCTGATCTATCCTTCCTTTTGCCTTAACCCCTTTTACCCAGTTATCTCGCACGATGAGGTCCGTCACCTCTGTGTGGGAGAAAAACCTTGCGCCCCGGCTTTCGGCATCGCGAATGTTTTCGATTACCAGGGTGAAGGGGTCCACCGCCCCGTCAGGCACCCTAACCGCCCCCAGCAGCCGGCGATTCAGATTAGGCTCCAGCGCCAGGGCCTCTTCCGGGGAGATCCGGATGGCCTCAATTCCGGCCGCCTGGCAGCCGGCGATAAATTTACGCTGGAATTCCAGTCCGTCCTCGGGCAGGGAGACAAAGAGCCCCCCGGTCTCCTCCAGGCAATGGGGCGCGATTCGTCGGAGAATCATATTTTCCGTGATGCATTCCCGGGCCGCCTCGGGGTCGTTTACCGCGTAACGGCTACCGCTGTGGAGCAGGCCCTGGTTTCTCCCCGAGGCCCCGCCGGCGAAATCACCCTTTTCCACGAGGATACAGGATATCCCCCGGAGGGACAGGTCCCGGGCGATGCCGGCCCCGGTGGCGCCGCCACCGATTATCAATACTTCTGTCTGTAGTTTCATCATGGCTCGTTGGAATGCAGGAGTCAGGGGCCAGGGGTCAGGAGTCAGGAGTCAGGAGTCAGAATAACCCCCGCTTCTGCCGGTTCAAGCCCCTTGTTGGCCCATGTTGGTTCAATCTTGCAGATTGAACCATACCATTAAAAATATGCGCTGACAGATGGCGCTTGGCACGTCTGTTTACTGCTTTGGTTCAATCTTGCAGATTGAACCAGCGGAAGGCCCCTAACCCCTGTATCCTTGTTTATCGTGCCTGTTTCTCCAGCAGCCGGATCAGCCGCTCCGGATAATCGGTAAAAATTCCGTTCACTTTCGCCCGGATGAACCATTCCATCTCCGCCTCCTGGTTCACGGTCCAGATATTCACGAGGAGGCCGCTTTCCCGGGCGGCGATAATCGAGTTGCCGGTCACGCTGTCTCTGGCGCAGTTGATGACGCGGAAGTGCCCTTCCCCGAGCGCCGGGGAGTCCTGCCAGGGGTGGTCGAGAAGCAGCGCCAGGTTTGCCTCCTCCCTTTTCACCCTGATCCGCTGCAATGCGGGCGGATAGAAAGAGGAAAACAGCACACTCTCCAGCATATCCTGACTTTCCACCAGGCCGAGCGTCCGGTCCACCAGGTCATCCATCGTAAAGGTCCCAAGGTAGCCCGTTTTAATTTCCACGTTTACCCGCATCCGGCCTTTGACGATATTTAAAACCTCTTCCAGGGCGGGGATAGGTTCGGCGCGGAACTCTTCTCCAAACCATCCCCCGGCGTCAAGTTGCTGCAACTCCGCCCGGCTGAGGTCCGCTACCCGTCCCGTCCCGTTGGTCCTTCGATTAACCGCATCGTCATGGATTACCATGACCTCGCCGTCCCGGCTGAGATGAACATCCAGTTCGATCATGTCGGCGCCGATTTCCAAGGCCTTTCTGAAGGCGGCCAGCGTATTTTCCGGCGCGGATCCTGATGCCCCCCGGTGGGCGATTACCAGAACAGGGTATTGCCCTGCCCATTCCCCGTTTATCTCAACATGATTCATGTGGTCCAATTGTCCTCAACAATGTCTGGCTTTTTGCATCATCCATAAATACTCTTTTTGGTTCGTGTTTTGTTCCTTTCCCTCCGAGGGAGGCCTTGGGGGCGGCACTGCCTAATTCCTCCCCCTTCAATGGAGGCCTTTAGGAAGGGCATTGCCTGATTCCTCCCCTTTCAAGGGAGCCTTGGGAAGAGTACAACTTAATTCCTCCCCCTTCAGAGACCGTGTCATAATTGGGAGGGAAAGTTGCAATCTAAACGTTCTTTGACAATAAAATATTAGGAACTCGCCACGATATGTAAGTTGACAGATTTTCAGGCGCTGTCAGGTTTGTTACCTGCATTTCCTTGCCTGCCTT
>JAXMLI010000217.1:0-3070 GCA_034368785.1 Smithellaceae bacterium
ATCGCGTTCTTGTCTTCCCTCGTGGCGGCCATAATTCCCATGATACTGGCCGCGGGTCCCGAAAGAATGGTCTGGGCCGGCAAATCAACCGAAGATTCAATGCTGAAGGTTCCGCCATCGGCCTTCAGGATATAAAGCGGCGCCGTGAGGTTCAGCTCATTAAAAAAAGTCCGCGCCTGATCAGCGAAACGATAATGGATTTCCCAGACGGCCGCGTTCAGATAGGTGGTGGAAATCCGCCGGGGGAAGTTCAGCAGTCCGGACATGCGATGTCCTAAAGAGACATGACGGAGGCCGCTCAGCTGTTCTTTTACCAGCAGTTCCTGGTCAGGATTGCGGGTGGAAAATTTTCCCGCCACGCCCGCGAAGCTGATGCCCTTTTCCGCGAGGATATTTCTGATTTGCGTCACCTGCCGAAGATCCAGCGGCGCCGCTTCCATCCCCCGGTGATCCACATAACCGGAGATAAAATGAGAGTTATCATTGATGGAAAGATGAGAAGGGGCCAGACCGGGACCGCTGATAAGGATCATGCCTACTTCCGGGATCTTTTTTTCCACGATGGCATTGGTCGAGAGGGTGGTGCTGAGAACGATACGACGAAGATGGCGCGGTCGCATTCGCCCGAGTAAATCGCGGGCGACCTCCCTGAGAGAGAGAATAATATCGTGCCTGTCGGTCGCGGTTTTGGCCTTGCCGACAATCTCCGACGACTCGACCAGAACCGCGTCTGTGTGTGTGCTGCCCACATCAATACCAAGAATCATGGCGCTCTCGTCAAAAGTCGTAAAAGCCTTGAATTTAGGACGGCTTTGTAAAAAGGCCGCAGGCAAGGCGAGCAAATCCTCCAGCGGATCGTAGTGGCAGGTTTGAAACCTGCCCCTACAACGCGCCGCAGTGACGATGGATGCAGTGCAACGCAGCATCCGGCCTTTTTACGAAGTCGTCAATCATGGCGACACCGGTTCTCCGCAAGATATATACTGATAAATTTTACTTGACAAGGCAAAAAAAAAGCGTAATTTCCGCAAGAAAATGATATACGCAATCTACCTTAACCGAAAGGAGGTGAGTACAGTTGAAGAAGATATTTTCCGTCATTATATCACTGCTTTTCTTTGTTACCTTGACCTTGGCCGTAGTTGGGTGCAAGAAGAAGGAAGAGGCACCGGCAGCAGCACCCGCCGTTGAGGCGCCTGCTCCCGCGGCTACGCCTGCACCTGGCGCGGCTCCCGCGGCACCGGCCCCGGCCCCTGAAGCCCCGAAAAAGTAATTTGTAAGATAACCGTTACATGCTAAAAACCGATCATTCCCTTCGGGGGATGGTCGGTTTTTTTTGTTTGGATTACCAAGGGGCGAGGCTGTCAATAATTGTATTGCATTGGCCAGGGAAGTGTAATATGTTTTCGCTAAATAGCGATTTTATGGGATGTTTTACCGCTGGATCAATATTTCATGGTTTGATAAACTCACGGATAATCCTGTAGACGGAGAAAGGGGGAAAGGGAAATGGCACATAAAACCAGTGATCTTCTGACAGGTGTCCTTATCGGGGGGGCAGTGGGCGTTATCATCGGAATCCTCTATGCCCCCAAGAGCGGCAGGGAAACCAGAGAGGAACTGCTGACCGGGGCGGAGGAACTGATGGCCAGGGCGAAAAGGGAGTATGAGGAAGCCCTGGAAAGGAGCAGGCGCGCCTATGAGGCCGCGCTCAGTCGTATCGGAGAGATGGAACTGAAAGACAAGGTTGAATCGATTGATGCGAGCCTGCATTCGGTGTCCGCCGGTGCGCGGGAGGCCTTGCAGGAGGGGAAGGATCGTTTGAAAAGGGCGGTAGAGGCAGGCGTGGAGGCCTTCAAAGAACAATGATCAATGATCAATGAACAACGAACAAGGAACAACGATAGTTGATAGTTGATCGTTGAACGTTGACAAAGGGATGTTCCCGTGAACACAAATCTGGAGATCACAGTAGTAATCCTGGGCGTGGCCCTTCTTCTCATTGTCGTCTTCGCCGTGCCGTTTCTCCTTCAGTTATGGCGATCGGCCAAAAACGCGGCGGTGACCCTGGAGATCCTCAATCAGCGGCTTCCGTCTATTTTGGCCAATCTCGAAGAAATTACGCTGAATGTCAGGAAGACAACCGCGGCGGTGAACGGTCGTGTCGAGGAGGTATCCGCCGCGATACAGAAGGTTCAGGGTTTCGTGAGCCTTGTGGGTGGAGTGAACCCCCTTTTCCTTCTGAGGCCCCGGGGATTTATCGGCAAGCTGAGAACGATCATGGCTCTCTTCAAGGGAATCAACGCTTTTCTATATGTTCTCCGGACAGGCGAGAAGGCACCAGGTGATGCCGGAAAGCCTAGATCCACCGATCAGTTTTAGAATCTTACGAGAGGCGGGATGGGACGCGTCAGCTATAGCGGCAAATGGGGACAGGTCAAGTCTGTCGCGAATAAAGGAAATGAAGGGGAGCAGCGCCCGGTCGAAGAACTGGTCAGGCAGATGAAAGAGGGCGACAGGTCGCAAGGCGGCGAGGATTACCGCGAAAAGGCCCTTGCCGTTTACGGCCTGATCTGTGGTCGCTGCGGCCGTGAGTTTGACGAAAAGAACCGTCATCTCCTGACGATCCATCATCGCGACGGGAATCATAATTATAATCCCGCCGATGGAAGCAACTGGGAGCCTCTCTGCGCCTATTGCCATGAGGATATCCACAGCCGGGGTCTCTTGGGGGATTATCTGGCGGGCCAGGGCGCCCAGGAGATCAGTGTAGCCTACCAGGAC
This sequence comes from Smithellaceae bacterium, assembly GCA_034368785.1. Classification (GTDB taxonomy): domain Bacteria; phylum Desulfobacterota; class Syntrophia; order Syntrophales; family CAMTWB01; genus CAMTWB01. The sequence goes on from JAXMLI010000217.1 coordinate 2,785, forward strand.
ACAACAGGTCGCAATAACACCACAGGGGGCTTTGGCGCCTTAGGTGAGAAGCTGAAACTGGCGCTGGAAAAGAAAAAAGATTGAGTTCCAGCATTGACGAACTCGTAAAAAGTACCCAAGGCGTCATTCCCGCGTAGGCGGGAATCCAGAAGTACTTGAATTCACTAGATTCCCGCCTACGCGGGAATGACAAAATGTGAGGTTTCCCGACTTTTTACGAAGTTGTCAGCATTGTCCTGTCAGCTTTTTGCGTCATCTATAAATACTCTTTTTGGTCCTGGTTATG
>JAXMLI010000218.1:0-3541 GCA_034368785.1 Smithellaceae bacterium
GTAGTGCCATATCCAAAGCCGTTCGGCCACGACGGAGCGTGGCCCTCCAAAATTCAAAGGCAAGTTACTTGCCGATGTGGGGCCGCCGGGCGGCGTGGGTCGCTTTTTACGAGGTCGTTAACAATCAGGTTCATAAACAAAATAACAACAGGAGGTCAAACATGTCCAAGGTAATCGATGATTTAAAAGAGGCTTTCGCGGGTGAATCACAGGCGAACCGGAAATACCTGGCCTTTGCCGCCAAGGCGGAGAAAGATGGTTTCAAACAGGCGGCCGCGCTCTTTCGCGCCGCCGCGGAGGCGGAAACGGTTCACGCACATAACCACCTGCGGGCGATGAAGGGTATCGGCGGCACGAAGGAAAATCTCATGGAAGCGGTGACGGGTGAGATATTCGAATTCAAGAACATGTACCCGGGCATGATTAAAACGGCCCAGGCGGAGGGGAACAAGGAGGCGGAGCGGTCGTTCATGTTCGCAAACGAGGTTGAAAAGATCCACGCGAAGCTGTACCAGGGCGCGCTGGATAATCTGACCCAGAGCGGCGACTCATTCCCCTATTACGTTTGCCCGGTCTGCGGCTTCACCGCCGAGAAAGAAGCGCCGGACACCTGCCCGGTCTGCGGCGCCAAGGGGAAGATGTTTAAGCGGATCGATTGATACCGTCTCATTTGCAGGAGGAAACCATGCAAGAAAGAATAGACAGTCTGGAAGTGGCCCTGAAAAACGAGCGGAAGGAACGCGAGTTCTATCTTGACCAGGCCAAAAAAACGAAAAATCCCATCGGTAAAACCATGTTCAAGCAGATTGCCGCGGAGGAGCTGGAACATTACGAAAAGCTCAAAGAATTGCACACCGCCTGGGAAAATAAGAAAAAATGGCCGGATACTGTCCCGCTTACGGTGAATGGAACCGATGTGGGCCGGATCCTCGATGATCTGCTGAACAAGACCAAGGCAGGCGAACCGGGAGAGGCTGATGACCTCAAGGCGATCAGAACGGCCATCGAATTTGAAGCCGCGGGCACGAAGTTCTACGAAAGGCTCCGTGACCAGGTAACAGAACCAAAGGAAAAGGAATTCTTCGGCCTGCTGGCCAGGATAGAGCATGGGCACTTCCTCTCCCTCAAGGATACGGAGGAATACCTCACCAACCCCTCGTCCTGGTACCTGAAGACGGAAGGATCGGGCCTCGACGGGGCTTGAGGGAAATAGGCTGTAGGTTTTTAGACTGAAGGAACGCACCAGGCGAAACCATCTATTATAGGTCAGGCGGGACGCCTGACCTATTTTGTTATTTGACCTATTTTGTTATTTGACCTGTTTTGCTACTTCAGCCTGCAGCCTAGACAACCTGAGTAGTTACCCGGCCTTCAGCCTATTTCAACAGCGGGCGCAGGAACCGGCCGGTATGGGAACCCTCTTCCCCCGCCACCTCTTCAGGCGTTCCCGTCGCGATGATCCGACCGCCCCCCGGCCCCCCTTCAGGACCCAGATCAATGATGTAATCCGCGGATTTGATCACATCGAGGTTATGCTCGATCACCACCACCGTATTGCCCATATCCACCAGCCGCATGAGCACATCCAGGAGTTTTTTGATGTCGGAAAAATGGAGGCCGATCGTGGGCTCATCGAGGATATAGAGGGTGTTGCTGTTAGTCCTCTTGGCCAGTTCCCGTGAGAGTTTAATCCGCTGGGCCTCGCCGCCGGAAAGCGTTGTGGCAGACTGGCCCAGCCTGATATACCCCAGACCGACATCGGCCAGGAGCTGCAATCTCTCCCTGATGAGCGGAATATGCTCGAAGAACGACCAGGCCTGGTCTACCGTCATATCCAGCACCTCGGCAATGCTCTTATCCTTGTACTTCACCTCCAGGGTATCATGATTGAACCGCTTGCCGCGACAGATGTCACAGGTCACATACACATCCGGCAGAAAGTGCATTTCGATCTTGATGAGCCCGTTGCCCTGGCATGATTCACAGCGACCTCCCTTGACATTAAAACTGAAGCGGCCCGGCTTGTAACCCCGCATCCGGGATTCCGCAAGTCCCGCAAAGAGATCACGAATGTGGGAAAACACCCCCGTATAGGTGGCCGGATTTGACCGCGGAGTGCGCCCGATGGGCTGCTGATTCATCACGATTACCCGTTCAATGCCCCCCAGATCTGCCACCCGGGAAACCTTCGCCGCGCCGTTCCCGGATAGGTTAAGCCTCCTGGCCATCACCTTGTAGAGGGTCTCCATCACCATCGTACTCTTGCCTGAACCGGACACGCCGGTAACGGCCGTGAAGACCCCCGTGGGTATTTTAATGTCTATCTCCTTCAGATTATGCTCTGACGCCCCTTCCATTCTGATATAGCGTTCGGGGAGGGGTCGGCGCCTGGCCGGAATCGGGATGGCCAAACGGCCGGAAAGATAGGCGCCGGTCAGGGATGTCTGATCAAGGCAGAGTTCCTGGGGCGTCCCCAGAAACACCACCTCCCCGCCCTGATCACCTGCCCCGGGACCGATGTCGATGATAATATCCGACGCCAGCATCATATCCACATCATGCTCGACGACCAGAACCGTATTTCCCATGTCCCGCAAGCGCTTCAGCGTGGCGATAAGCCGGACATTGTCCCGCTGGTGCAGCCCCACCGTGGGCTCATCGAGGACATAAAGGACCCCCATCAATCCCGAACCAATCTGGGTAGCCAGACGTATCCTCTGTCCCTCCCCGCCGGAAAGGGTGCCGGCGGCGCGATCGAGACTAAGGTAATCCATACCCACATCCAGGAGAAACCTTAATCGTTCCAGGATCTCCTTGGTTATTCTCTCGGAAATCACCTTTTCCTGTGAGGTCAGTTCCAGGCTTTTGATGAAGTCCCGGCATTCCCGGATAGATAGACGACAGATCTCATGGATGCTCCTGCCTCCCACTATCACGGAGAGACTCTCCCTTTTCAACCTGGCGCCCTGGCAGGATGGGCATTCCTTTGTGCTGATGTATCTGCCCAGGTCCTGGCGGACCGCAAGCGACGCGGTTTCCCGGTAGCGCCGGTCCAGACTGCTGAGGACGCCTTCAAAAGGCTTGCTGTAAAAAAATCTTCGCTCCCCCCGGTCAACGTAGAATTTAACCTTCTCCTCGCCGGAACCGTAGAGAAGGATATTTCTGATACCCTCCGGCAGTCGCTGAAAGGGGGTATTGATATCGAACCGATAGTGACTCGAGAGGGCATCGAGCATCTGATGGAAGGGAAGGGAATTGCGGCCCGCCCAGGGCGCAATGGCGCCTTCCCGAATGGAGAGATCCTTGTCCGGCACCACCATATCCGGGTCAAAGAACATTTTTGTACCCAGGCCGCTGCATTCCGGACAGGCGCCATAGGGACTGTTAAAAGAGAAGATCCGGGGGGCTATCTCGGAAATGCTGATGCCGCATTCGGGACAGGCGTGTTTCTCGCTGAACAGGAGTTCCTCCCCCGAGGCCATCAGCAATCTGATGAGACCTCCGGAAAGTTTGGCCCCCGTTTCCAGAGAATCCCGGAGTC
>JAXMLI010000219.1:0-6230 GCA_034368785.1 Smithellaceae bacterium
CTACGATCCGTTGCTGAGCCGGGATTAAAGAAGAGAACCCCGTTTCTCATCTCGCAAAGGCCGCGGTGGGAATGACCATAAACAATACAATCAACATCAGAGAACATGCCGCCTATTCTCTCTTCGAGCCCGTCAGGGGCACCCCAGCCATGGATCAGGCCGATCCTTAAACCATTAACCTCATACACCAGTTTGTCCGGCAGGAGTTCCCTCAAAACAGGGGGATCCATGTTCCCGCAGACGGCCCTGTAGTCTTTGACATTAAGGGATCCGATCACATCCGGATGAATCAGATCGCCAGCGTGCATGATCATGTCCACGTCGTGAAAATACCTGTCAATTACTATCTCGAGCCCCGGATCCCTGGCGTTCAGGTGGGTGTCTGACAAGACTCCAATTCTCATTAAGATCCCTCTCGCATAGAGTCATTGCATTATAGTTATAGCCCTTCAAAATTCAAGATATATTTCCAACTACAGGTTTGACTTTAATCCCCTCAGATTATAGAATCCAAGGAAAATATACGAGCGCCACTTCCCTCCCAAGGGAAAATCCAAAATATAATTGGTGAAAGAATGGAAACTGATGCCGTACTGGCCCGGATAAACGAACTTCGTGTGCTTATTGAACATCACAATCAACGCTATTATCAGCTTGATGATCCGGAGATTACCGACGCCGAATATGACCGGCTCATGCAGGAACTGATCTCTCTGGAAACCGATTACCCTCATTTTAAGACCCCTCAATCGCCGGCTGAGAGGGTGGGGGCGCCTCCCGTAAGGACATTGATGGCCGTGCCTCATCTATCTCCGATGCTCAGTCTCGCCAATGCCTTCTCCGAGCAGGAGATCATAGAGTTTGACAACCGCCTTAAACGTCGCCAGGATATGACGGCCTCCATTGATTACCTGGTCGAACCAAAGCTTGACGGCGTGGGGGTCAATCTCATTTATAACCGGGGCGCGCTGGCGCTCGGCCTTACCCGAGGCGACGGAATTACCGGTGAGGACGTCACGGCGAATCTAAAAACCATCGCCGCAATCCCCGCTCAACTTGATATGCGGTTCCCCTATCCTGCGGAGATGGAAATCCGCGGCGAGGTCCTGATTTACAAGGAAAACTTCAAGGCGCTAAACCGTCAGCGCAGCGAAATGGCGGAGTCGCCTTTCGCCAATCCTCGCAATGCCGCGGCGGGATCTCTGCGTCAACTGGACCCGTCGGTCACCGCGCTGCGCCCCCTTGATATTTTTTTCTATACAATGGGAGAGAATTCCGGAATGACCTGCCCGGATCAATGGACCCTCCTTCAGACCATCTCCCTGTGGGGGTTCAAGATTAACCCCCTGGCCCGTCTTGTCCACGGGATCGATGGCTGCCTTGACTTCTACCGGGAATTGAATGAACTCCGTCCGACCCTGCCTTACGAAATTGATGGCATGGTGATAAAGGTTTCCTCGCTTGATCTCCAGAAGCGCATTGGATCGGTCTCCCGCGCCCCCCGCTGGGCAATCGCCTGCAAGTTTGCCGCACTACAGGAGATCACAGAGGTGGAGGACATCAAGGTTCAGGTGGGCCGGACCGGGGTGCTGACCCCGGTGGCGATCTTGAAACCCGTCCGGCTGGGCGGCGCCATGGTCAGCCGAGCCAGTCTCCACAATGAAGACGAGGTCTCGCGCAAAGATATCCGGATCGGGGATAAAGTGCTCGTACAGAGGGCGGGCGATGTGATTCCCGAGATTGTAAAATCCTTAGAATCCTTAAGAAACGGCCGGGAAACCCTCTTTTCCATGCCGCTTTACTGCCCCCAATGCGGCTCCCGGGTGGTCCGTCCGGCGGGAGAGGCCGCGAGAAGATGTGTCCGTCTATCCTGCCCTGCCCAGGTAAAAGAGCGGATCAGACACTTCGCCTCCCGGGACGGTCTCGATATTGACGGTCTCGGCGAATCCCTGATCGGACAGCTTGTGGATAATAAACTCATAAGGGACCCCGGGGATCTCTTCTTCCTTACCGAAGGGCAGCTGATAACCCTTGACCGGATGGGCAGCAAATCGGCACGAAATATCATTGATGCCGTCAAGGCCGCGAAGAATCCGCCCTTTGATAAATTCATCTATGCCCTGGGCATCAGGCATGTGGGACAACGCACCGCCAAGATATTATCAACGAGATTCACCCGTATTTCCGAACTGATGGATGCCACTTCGGATGATTTACTTCAACTCCATGACATCGGCCCCGAGATGGCAGGCAGCCTGGTCTCCTTTTGCGAGCAGGCGGACAACAGGGCGCTAATGGCCAAACTCGAACAAGGCGGGGTCATACCCCGTAAGCCCAAAGCACCGACCCGGGAAGCTGCCCCGCTGGCCGCCAAATCATTCGTCTTTACCGGTTCCATGAACGGCTTCGCCCGGACAGAGGCAAAAAGGCTAGTCGAATCCCTGGGTGGAACCGTAACAGAGGGACTATCGAGGGCTACGACTTATCTGGTGGCGGCCGAGAACCCCGGATCAAAACTCCAGAAAGCCCGTACTCTGGGGACAATTATTCTTTCGGAAAATGAATTTTTAAAGTTGACGAACTCGTAAAAAGGCGTAAAGGCCTTGAATTTAGGACGGCTTCGTAAAAAGGCCGCAGGCAAGGCGCGCAAATCGCGAGGAATGCGGCATCGGGGACATGTTCCGGAAGCCCGAAGGGATCGGAACGTGTCCCCGGAACACGCCGCAGTGACGAGGGATGTAGCGCAACGCAGCATCCGGACTTTTTACGAAGTCGTCAAAGTTGGCGGAAGGGTGATTATGAAAGCAATTCATATCCGCGTAACCGGCAGGGTTCAGGGGGTCTTCTTCCGCGCCGGCACGAAGAGACAGGCCTTGGCGCTTAATCTCACCGGCTGGGTAAAAAACACCCCGGACGGCGCGGTGGAGGCGGCTTTCGAGGGCGAGGACGGCCGGATACAGGAGATCCTTGTCTGGTGCAGTACGGGACCTCCGGGCGCGTTCGTGGAGAAGCTGGAGTGCAGCGAGGCGCCTTATACCGGTCGGTTCAGCGACTTTGCGATCCGGTAGGGGATCATTCAGCCTTGCCGACACTCTCGCATCGCCCGGTCGAACCCCTCCATCGCCCTTGTTATTGTCTCATCCGCCACACAATAGGCGATGCGAAAATACCCGGGACCCCCGAATCCACTGCCCGGCACGGCTAGAATCCGCTGTTTCTGCAGAATCCTGATAAATTCCACGTCATCAGGGATAGGTGATTCGGGAAAAAGATAGAATGCCCCTTCGGGCAGGTTGAATTTGTACCCCAGCTGGCCAAGCCCCCGGCAGAGAAGGTCTCTTTTGCGCCTGTATTCTTCCACATTGACCGTAACCCCTTGCAGGCGGGCGATCAAACGCTGCATGAGAGCCGGGGCGTTCACAAAACCCAGAATCCGGTTGCAAAGAACCAGTCCTCCCATAATCTCCTCTATCGCCGCGATCGCGGGGTTTGCCGCGATATAGCCAATCCTCTCGCCCGGCAGGGAGAGGCTCTTGGAATAGGAGGAAACGACAATGCTGTTTTGATAAAGGCCGAGAATGCCGGGTATTTTAACATCGAAGGCAATGTCGCGATATGGTTCATCGGAGACCAGAAAAATATCCCGGCCATGCCGCCGGGACTTCTCCCGGAGCAAGGTGGCCAGTTGCTTCAAGGAGGCCTCATCGTAAACCTTCCCGGTGGGATTGTTCGGTGAATTGATGAGAACGACCTTGGTACGGGGACCAATCGCCTGGTCAAGGGCGGAAATATCCAGCGAGAAATCCTCCCTGGTCTTCGCCAGCACCGTTTCACCGCCTGCGTTATCCACATAAAAACGGTATTCCACGAAATACGGGGCGGGAATTACGACTTCATCTCCCGGATCGAGAAGGGTCTTCAAAACAACATTCAGGGCGCCCCCGGCGCCGCAGGTCATCACCACCTGGTCTCCCGAAAGGGATATCCCGTTCTGCCGGCTGATATGCTCCGCCAGGGCGGCCCTTGTTTCAGGATACCCCGCATTGGGCATGTAGGCATGCATCCCCGGGGAAGCCTGATTGATGATCGACTGGAGGTGCTCCTTCACTTGAGACGGGGGCTCGATATTCGGATTACCCAGGCTGAAATCAAAGACCTTATCGGCGCCATGAATCTTCTTAAGATTGATTCCCTCTTCAAACATCCTTCTGATCCAGGAGGATTTTGTCAGGGTATCGGCAACTTTTTTTGCAATGGTCATTTTTTACCTCATCGATTAGAAGAACTTGCAGGAAAGAGAACCTCCCGTTTTTATCATTGCGAACGCAGGGAGAAGTCTTGTTTTTCACTGATCGTCCGTCTATTATGTTCTTTCCTGTTTGTCAACCTTTTGCCCCAGTCGAACAAAAATATTCTTGTTAACAAAATTAACTCGCTTTGGTACAAGTGTCGGTGAAGCGGCCCTTTTCAACTTGAGCAAGGAATTGAAAGGAGGAAGATATGAAAAAAGCAGCTCCGTGGTCAGTTATGGTGGGCGTTTTATTTCTTGTCGTCGGCGGTTCTTACTACCAGACCGCCCAGGCGAAGAAACCCGTTCCTCCCTCACCAATCATCAAGCCCGGTGATTGCTATGCCTGTCACGACGAGATAAAGCAATTCCATCAGCGGGGGAAACACGCCAAGTTAGGTTGCACCAACTGTCACGAAGGACTGGAAGACCATCTAAAAGACTATGAAAACAAACCTCTAACGCTCACCTCTCTTGCCGTCTGCGGCAAATGCCACCAGGAGCAGTATTCGTCGTTCATCGACGTAAACCTGGAGTCCAGGCCAAAGGTCGAAAAGTCCACCTCGACCAGCCGGTCTCCTCTTTTTGATTCGATCATGAGACCCCACGTTTTTACGAGGGAACACGGAGAACCCAGAAGCCACGTTTTTATGCTGCTTGACCAGTATCTTGTTGATCGGGCATTTGGCGGAAGATTTCAGCTCAAAGACCTCCGATTCGTATCGGACGGGAAAAAATCCGCCCGGTCCGTTTGGGACGTCCTGACAGACCTGGAACCGGAAACGAGCGAGCAGAAGATATTTCCGCCCTACAGCCCGCGCACGGCGGCGACCGCGGCCAATCCGGTATGTCTGAGCTGCAAGACCCAGGACCACATCCTCAAATGGGCGTACATGGGCGACAAAAACCCCAAGGCAAAATGGGACCGGACGTCCAGGGTGGTGGAGTTTGCCCGGGACGTGCGACACCCGATAAACTGCTACGCCTGCCATGATCCACATTCCACACAGCCCCGGGTCGTCCGGGACGCCCTGATCAATGCCGTGGTAGATCGGGGTGAAGGCACCTATCCATACGATAAGGAGAAGAGCAAAAAAATCACGATGGAGAAGGTAACGTTCCGGGATTTCCGGGCCATCGGCCTCCTCAACAAGCCGGATTCGATCCTCATGTGCGCCCAGTGCCACGTAGAATACAACTGCAATCCCGTAATCAACCCCAAGACCGGCGAGACGATTGGCATGACCGACCGGCGGACCAACGAATTCCAATGGAAAAATGTCTTCGATTACGACGCCTGGGTGGAAAAACAGGGCTACAGGGATTTTCGCAACGAGGTCACCGGCGCCCTCCTATCGAAAATCCAGCATCCGGAAACGGAGGTATTCTGGGGAAGCAGGCATGAACGGGCCGGGGTCGAGTGCAAGGACTGTCATATGCCGAAGGTAAAAAAGGGAAACAAGACCTATACCTGGCATGGTCAGAAAAGCGCAAAGTACATGAAAAGAGACACCTGCTTGAGATGCCACTCTGCCTGGAACGAAAAAGAGGTGGATTACCAGATCGAAAGCATCCAGAATTATACCAGGGGCAAGATGCGCAAGGCGGAATTCTGGCTGGCCGAGTTTGTCAAAACCTTTCAGCTTGCCAGGGCGGTAGGGGTTTCGGAGGAGATCCTCATCGAGTCAAGAAGATTTCACACGAAGGCCCATACCAAGTGGGAATGGTGGACGGCGGAAAATTCCGATGGCTTTCACAATCCCGCGCAGGCAAAGGCGGCCCTCCTGGAGTCTATCCAGACCTCGATTGACGGCGTGAAGTTTCTGGAAAAGGCGGTAGAGGACCGGACGAAGACGACTGGGCCTGTCCCCGGGGTAAAATTGAACTTCTTCTGGGGGGGTTGTCCCTCCCCCTTCATGGGGTAGTTTTGGAGGGGGATGGG